>NZ_JBZCPP010000007.1:0-207661 GCF_058267515.1 Pradoshia sp. Z6_59 | reverse complement strand
TTTATACTTTCAGTCCCTTCTAAATACCTTAATACAATTTTTAATTTTTCTTCTGAATTAAAATTAGCCATAAAAAACACCCCGTAAAAGTTAGATTGATGTCTAACTTTTACGGGGCAGTTCAGAAGGATTAATGCCTTTTTGTGTTTAATTTCTTATTGTAGAAAAGGAGTAGATTAGCGGAAGAAGGATTTACGCCCTCTTAGGTAAGAAACGGGTGTAGTATTGACTTTAGGGGGATAAAATGAAGGAGAAATTACTTGTCCAGAGACTTTTTTAATATAAAATCGGAGATGAAAAACACTGCTATTCCTGAGAATAGGATAGTGCCTGAACTTGAAATCAACTCTCTTCCCTTATATAGCTCAAAATAAAAGTTGATTAATAGGATCACACCCCAATATACAAACGTTATATAGTAAGCCCAATTCGTCGCCTCTTTATTGTGATTCTTATCTTCTTTGAAAAACACGATCTCACTCCTTTTTAATACCCTTTAACTAAACTTTACATATTTTTGAAAAATAAGTCCAGATACTCAAAATAACTGGGGTATTAATCTAAGAAGGATTAATGCCTTTTTATGTTGAATTTCTTATGGAAGAAGGAGTTCTACAAATCATCGCAGGGAATGAGGGAATACTGGTGAGCTTACATACAAGTACCTTACTGTGGCAAATAATGAATTTTGTGTTAATCGGACTGATTATATTTGCCGTTGTTTATGTAATAAAGAAAAAGAGAAAATGAAATTATTTGCAAATGAAAAATGCAGGTCAAGTTTGTAAAAAGACGTACTTAAAGTAACCGAGGTGTTGATCCAAGAAGGATTAATGCCTTTTTGTGTTGAAGTTCTTATGGAAGTAACGGGGCAGGTTAGTTGAATAAGAACTGAAGAGAGATTGTTGGAAGATTATAACATTCTAATGAATCAGAATATTTAAATATAAGTTATAATATGGCTATATAAAATTACAAAGGGGCTTTTTCAATGGAACTAATTACTGGGAAAGTTATTATTATAGCTATATTTTTATTGATAATAACAATGGTTGAGACTTTAGCTTATTCAACTAGGATTTCTGGAGCAAGAGTTAAATTAATTGCAACTGCATTATCTTTGTTTAGTACGCTGGTGGTAGTTTCAAGATTTTCTACAATGTTTCAACAACCTCTAACAGCAAAACTAATTGCAGAAGCACCTGATTTAAACAAATTACATTACATTGAGGAACAGTATAGAGTTTTAATTGGTGTAACCTCTATTGGTGTGTTGTTGGGAATATTTCTTTTTCCTACGTTTATCAATATCTTTTCGAGAGCTATTATTCAACTTTCTAATCAACGTGGTTCTATAATTGCACTATTCATTAATCAATTTAATCGAAAAGGCTTTAGAAAAGTATTAAATTGTTTTAGATTACCTAGATTTACATACCTTACAGGAATTACATTAAAAACTATTCCAAAACGACTCTTCGTAATTAATATTATAATTTCAGCTGTATTTACCATTGGGGTACTATCTTCCATTTATGCTTCAATGTTAGTTCCTGAAGATTATGCTCAGGCAGCATTAATGTCATCTGGCATCATAAATGGTATAGCCACTATTCTTTTGACATTATTTATTGACCCAAAAGTATCAGTATTAGCTGATAGAGTAATGAAAAAACAAACGGATTATATTTACTTGAAAAGTTACTCTTTGACGATGATTAGCTCTAAGTTCGTGGGTACACTTGTAGCACAACTGGTGTTTATCCCTGCGGCTTATTATGTAGCTTGGTTTGCTAAGTGGATTTAATCAGTTTCTTATTTATTTGATCCAACAAGGATTAATGCTCTTTTTTGTTGAATTCCTTATTGTAGAAACGGGGCAAGATAGTAATAACAAGGTTAAGTAAAGGATATTAAAGTACGGCAAGGGATGAGAAGAATGACAAAAACAGGACTTATCATTATTCGCATTATTGGCTGGGTTTATGTAATTTTTTTAGGGATAAGTTTTCACTTCTTTAAAGAGGAACTTTCGTTCATAACTACTGATATGCCCAGTGCGTTTATTTTTTTTATGATTGGTTTGTTTTTAATCATTTATGATTTTGGATACAGTAAGAACAACTGACTACCTTATTGGCATTGATCCAAGGAAGGATTAATGCCTTTTTATGTTGAATTTCTTATTGTAGAAACGGGGCAGTTTAGCGGAAGAAGGATTTTAGATTTAAACTGATGAAATACTTAGGGATGAAGAATAATCATAGAATTTCTAATTAGTATGAGGTGAATAACTTTGAAAGGTGAAAAACCATTAAAATTGGAAAAATGGCGAGCAAAATATGGAGCATTCATCATTGCTCTAAGTTGCTTAGGTAGTGTAATTATTAGTTGGGGAAACAATTGGATACTCACAAGCATATTAGGGTTTGGCGTATTAGTATGTGGAATTATAGGAATTTTTGATATAAGGCGAGGCATTCGTTTAAAGAAATGCAATCAATCAAGTTAAATCTTTATCATAACAAATTATGTGATCAGCTTTATTTGCTATGCGACTAAAGGGGCAGATTAGCTCAAGAACGATATGGTATATTATGGTTAGTGGAATGATGGTTGGGTTTATTAAACGTCATTAGACCATCTTAAAGGGAGGTTTTTATATGGATAGTAGCAAGAGAATTCAACTATACTTTGCTGGTTTCTTTGCTGTGTTTCCTATAATTTTTATCATTAGTTCTATTTTGTGGAGAGCAGTAATTCTAAATAAAGAATTTGCAATGGTAGCAACAGATGCCTTCTCTATATTAGGTATATACTACTTAATCATTAGTATAATTTTTATATTTGTATATATGAAAAATATAAAGTCTTTATTATCCTAGAACTGAGAGTAAGACCGTCATATAGACGCTTCTTCTTCTTCCACAAACGGGTCAGGTTAGCGGAAGAAGTCATTGGGTTATTGTGGTAATATATAGACTGTAAGACAGTGGATAGATGGATACTGAAAATGAAATAAAAATAGACAAATTTTGGAGTTTTGAAATTGAAAAACATATGGTCGTGGTTGTTTGGGTTATACTGCATATTTTATGTATTCCTCTATGTTGGTTACTTCATTATTATTAGACTTGCACATTCTTCGTACAACATTGTAAGTGTTACGGCAATTATTTTGCCTTTCCTCTTGTTATTAGCCTTTCAATTAGCTTTGTGGACAGCTTCAGATGATAATTTTGAGGGCATTGGAGATTATACAAATAAATTTATAAGTACAATGGTTGTTGCTGGTTTTCTTCCTTTATGTTGCGGAATTATGTTAGGTATTAATGAATACAAATCACAATTTAACATTGATAGATGGATGAATGATGAATCATCAAGAGTACATATGGTGGATGATTTGTTAGAAAAATACGATTTTGCAGATATGGCTAAGAATGAAGTAACAGAGCTGTTAGGAACAGCGATCCCAACACATTATTTTAAGGAAAAAGATAATATTGTATATTATCTAGGTGACGAAAGAGGAATAATCTCTATTGATAGTGAATGGCTAATTTTTGAGTTTGATGAATATGAGAAAGTTAAAAGTTATGAAGTTAAAAGTGATTGAAAATAATTTTGTTTTCTATGCAATTTAACAAATAGGGCAGCATTCCTGTAATGAATGAAGTTAGTTTGTGAAGAAACGTACTTACACAAACGGGGCATTGATCCAAGGAGGTTAATGCCCCGTTTGTAGAATTCCTTATTGTAGAAACGGGGCAGGTTTGTTTAAGAAGGATTGGAGAATAAAAGTTTGAATGGGGGACTGAACTTGAAAGATGGTCAAAATAAAAAAATTGGACTTGGCTCGATTTCTCTATTGCTACTTATGTTTGGGATACTATTTTCTTTTTCTTGGAAAAACAGCGAGGCTTTTGGAGATACCATATTAAGGTTCTTAGGGTTAAGCCCTTGGTCAAACGGTGATACGGGAACACATTATACTGTAATTTATTCACTTTTCTTCTTTATACCCGCATTTATACTGGGTCATAAGCACAAAAGCAACTTTGGAGCCAAATTGGGGAGGAATTTGTCTTTAATTATTATTATCCCAGGATTATTATTAGTGTTTTATGCAATAGTTTAATACCGCTAAAGGGTGCGGTTGCAGAGGAAACATCAATTTTCCTTCTTAATGTAAAATGGGCATTACTCTAATATCAAGGGCTAGTGGTCAGCTTTTTTTGTTATGTAGCTAAAGGGGCAGTTTAGTTTAATAAGGAAATCAATTTTTAGGAATAAATATAATATAGTTGAGTTGAATCATATCAAAAGTGAATAGCGTTTTTGGAGACTGTGGAATTATGTTCTGGTTCAAAGTATTTTGTGCGTTTTGTTTGTGTTATTGGTTATCTTCTTCTTCTGAATCATCACTATGGTAAGGATACTCGTATATGTAATTTTCTAATCGTTCTAGCTCGTCTTTTAAAACAAAGTTAGCAAACGGTACTAATATTCTTAGCTTTATAGCTTGAAACCAATTGCGGGGTATATAAGAACCTTCTAAGGTTAATAGAGTTTCATCCTCTTTTTCTTCAATGGTATAGCGTGAATAACTAATCCCCTCTTTTGTGATAGATTTGACGTTTACGAGTTTATTTTCTACATATTCAGTAATTTCACAAGGGATGTCAATAATTTTCTTTCCTACCTTTTGGCGACTGGTATATTTCAAACCAATTCGCATAGGCTCATTTTTAATATCTGAATCGTAAACAGTTTCTACGTGCGTAGATGTCCACTTTATAAGATGTTCATCATTGTGAATATAGTCCATAATAACTGTTGGAGACACGTCATATAGACTAATGGTGTGTCCTTTAATAAAAAGTTCTTTCACGGTGCACTTGCTCCTTTTACATAAGTTGGATTATATATATAATACTGGAAAATGATTTGTAAGGCGAATAATACGGTGCAAGTTTATGTATACTGTTAGTTTCTTGTTAGAGGATTATATAGATGATGCTTCTTGTGGAAAATATTTTAAAATTAAAGTATGACTTGATATAAGAACTTATGAAGGAATGGACTTAAACTATCGCGTTAATCAAAGAAGGATCAATGCCTTTTTATATTTATTGTATTTCATATGGAAGTAAAGGGGCAGGTTAGCGGTAAAGGGAAAAGATACTACGAAGTAGAATACTTGATGAAAGTAAATATTTTATATCTGGTAGGTGAAATGTCAAAATATATTAGTATCTTCTCATTAACCGTTGTTTTAAGCATTATTCTTTATTTTATATTTGGTTACGCATTGATGAGCGACGCAGATTCAGGAGAAGGAGCTATATACACAGTAGGAGCTATCCTTATCATTCTTCTTTCGTTTTTAATTGCACAATTCTATTATGTAATAGATTTGATTAAGAAGAAGAAAAGATAATTAGCCATTCAATTTAGTAAGCTAATTGAACACCACTTTTCTTATGATACAAACGGGGCAGGTTAGCGGAAGAAGGAAAATCGAGACAGAATAACGAATTAAATGTTAAATATGGTAAAGTGGGTGATCACGTTGTCTAATAGTATCCAAAAAACGATAGTTACATTATTGGCTTTGCTCGTTGTGATTTTTGGAGTAATTAGCATTCCAGTTAGCTGAGATAAGCGATAAGATTAATAGTGTTGGAGTTGCTGTCGATTCTAAGGACTTTATTATTAACACCGTAGATGATGAAAGCGTAAATACAGGAGAATAACAAGAGCCACTAGATTTTAGTGGTTTTCTTATTTTAAAAATTTCTATCCCCGAGTTAAAGTGGGGAAATTCCCAATAGGCAATGAAAAAGTATATTAAGTTGTGAATAAATGCACTTAAACAAAAGGGGGCGTTAGTCCAATAACAAGTACTGCCACTTCCTTTTTGGAGGTGGCTATTTTCATATCAAAAACAAGCATTAATCAATAGCAACAATCCTTACGAAAACAGCCTTTAAAAATGATGAAGGAGTTCGCTAAGGGACGAATACCGATTTCTTCAAAAATGGGTGTCAAAAATAACGAGCCCCTATTAATGTTTTATTTTCTCCTGGTATTTAATGACGCGATTTTCTATATCAAAGAGGAAGATGTAATTGTGATCTTTGAAAAAGTAGATGCCCAACTTCACCTATATGATGTAATCAGTAATAAAAAAATTGAACTAGATACTATTTTAAATTATATAATTTCATATGAAATTAAAATTATTCATTTCTATTTCACACCAAACGACAACAAAATCTACAATAAATTCTTAACAAAGAGCAATGATACATTATTTGTCCGTCCATTATTTAAAGAAGAATTAAACCCATTTCTCTTTCCCTTAACATCACATTCTTAAAAATATAATAAGATTGTAAAATGCCCGTTCTTATAGGGAATGCCGTTCTGGTTATTGTAAGAGGTATCTTTGCTTTTCTACATACTATCTAAAGCTAAACGGAATTAAAAGCGAGAGAAAAATAATTCCTCCCGCAGTCTTTTAAGAAAAGATAATGCTGTTACATATCGTGATGAGAATGGTTTTTTTGACGTGTATGCTGCCTGTTTTTCACTTTATGAGAACCGCTTAAGGGTGCAGGTTGGCCAGAGTGGTTTTTATCTTTAGGACCTTTTTGATGGTTAGCGTTTTTATTTGACATATTACATCCCTCCTAAGAATAGTATGAGAGGCAATTAAATGATTATACAGGTATATTATAACGGGTATTTAGAAGCTGATTCACATCATGAATAAGGCGATAAACTTCCGTACATCATAAAAGATATATTGTTAAGGAGGGGTGTACGTGCCTTATCACAAAAATAAAGTTCAAGCCTTTCAATCCGCTCAAAATGGTGTCAGGAAAGCGATTGAAGTCCGTGAAAATCTGGAATTGATGCAGCATGATCCTCAATTTGGCCATGAAGTGGGGCATTTGTGGGAAGAAATTAATGAGGCGTATCAGCAGGTTGAAAATGCTTATGAAGTGGCCAGTGAACATCAAAAGGACCAACTGGACGATTACAGAAATACATTAGACAAAATGGTTACAGATTTAGACAAATATGAAAAATATCGATAAGGTACCGGCCAGCTAATATTACTTTGCTGGCCGGCTTTTATTTTACCAGGAAAATAATTACCAATAAGCAGAACTTATGACAGGTAATAAATTACTTATATTTTACTTTATGGAAAGGTTATATTAATATTAAATTGTGAGAATATTAGGATTGAATGAAAAGTGTTTTACTTTTCTACAATTTATTACTATATTCTGTAATATCTTTTACCTAGAGGGGGTAATTTGATTGGGGAAAAATGATGTGTTCGATTCACGGAGATTTTTTGAAATCGACGGTAAACGCTATCATTACTACAATTTGAATGTATTGGAAGAAGCAGGGGTTGGAGAAGTTTCCAAATTGCCTTATTCCATTAAAGTTTTACTGGAGAGCGTTTTGCGTCAACAGGATGGGAGAGCCATTAAACAGGAACATGTGGAAAACCTTGCTAAATGGGGAACAGAAGATATGTCAATCGATATTGATGTACCTTTTAAACCTTCCCGTGTTATCTTGCAGGATTTCACAGGTGTACCGACCGTAGTCGATTTGGCTTCATTACGTAAAGCTATGGCTGATATCGGAGGAGATCCGGGTAAAATAAACCCTGAAATTCCGGTTGATCTTGTTATCGACCACTCTGTTCAGGTTGATAAATATGGTACTGCTGATGCCTTGCAGATAAATATGGACCTTGAGTTCGAACGAAATGCGGAACGTTATCAGTTTCTAAGCTGGGCACAAAAAGCATTTGATAACTACCGTGCGGTTCCACCAGATACAGGAATTGTTCATCAAGTGAACCTTGAGTATTTGGCGAATGTTGTACATTCAGTAGAAATGCCGGATGGCGATTATATGACTTTCCCAGATTCATTAGTGGGAACTGATTCTCATACAACCATGATCAATGGTCTGGGGGTATTAGGTTGGGGTGTAGGTGGAATAGAAGCGGAAGCAGGAATGCTCGGTCAACCTTCTTATTTCCCAGTACCTGAAGTAATCGGTGTACGGTTTATTAACTCCTTGCCGAACGGGGCAATGGCTACAGATTTAGCGTTGAAAGTTACTGAAATTCTGCGTAAAAGTGGCGTAGTTAATAAATTCGTAGAGTTTTTCGGCCCTGGTATGAGCGCTCTTTCACTTTCAGATCGTGCTACCATTGCAAATATGGCACCGGAATACGGCGCAACTTGCGGTTTCTTCCCAATTGACGAGGAATCTCTCACTTATATGCGTTTGACTGGACGTACAGAAGAGCATATCGCAATTGTTGAGAAATATTGTAAAGAAAACGGTTTGTTCTACTATAAAAACAGTGACGAACCAAGATATACAAAAATTATTGAGATTGACCTTTCAGAAATTGAGGCTAATCTATCCGGTCCAAAACGTCCGCAGGATTTGATTCCTTTATCTAATATGAAATCTGCCTTCAATCAAGCTTTAACAGCTCCGGTTGGAAATGCAGGATTCGGTCTTAGTCAAGACGAAATTAATAAAGAAATCACTGTTCAGCTGAATGATGGCCGTCAGGCGCCGATGAAAACAGGTGATATTGCCATTGCTGCCATTACAAGCTGTACGAATACCTCTAACCCATATGTTATGCTGGGTGCTGGACTAGTTGCTAAGAAGGCTGTGGAATTAGGATTACAGGTTCCACATCACGTAAAAACATCATTAGCTCCGGGATCAAAAGTCGTTACAGGCTATTTGCGTGATTCTGGTCTGGGAACATACCTTGATAAACTTGGTTTCAATGTTGTTGGGTATGGCTGTGCTACATGTATCGGGAACTCCGGTCCATTAATGGAAGAGATTGAAGCAGCTGTTGCTGAATCAGATTTACTTGTTACTTCTGTCTTATCCGGTAACCGTAACTTTGAAGGACGTATTCATCCGTTAGTAAAAGCAAACTATTTGGCATCACCGCCATTGGTTGTCGCATATGCCTTAGCAGGTACAGTGGATATCGATCTTGAGAATGATCCAATTGGAAAAGGTAAAGATGGAAAAGATATTTATTTCAAAGATATCTGGCCATCCAGTGAAGAGGTTAATAAACTTGTACAGGATACCGTAACATCTAATCTCTTCCTTAAAGAGTATGAGCATGTATTCGATGACAATGCAAGATGGAATGAAATCCAAACCAGCAACGAACCTTTATATAATTGGGATTTTGATTCAACTTATATTCAAAACCCACCTTATTTTGTAAATATGGATCCTAATCCTTCGGAAGTAAAACCGCTTGATGGACTGCGTGTTGTAGGATTATTTGGAGACTCAGTTACAACAGACCATATATCTCCGGCTGGATCTATCGGCAAAGATACACCAGCAGGTAAATACTTGCGTGAAAAAGGAGTTGCTATCCGTGACTTTAACTCATACGGTTCTCGTCGTGGAAACCATGAAGTTATGATGCGCGGTACTTTTGCTAATATCCGAATTCGCAATCAGATTGCTCCAGGCACTGAAGGTGGATATACAACATATTGGCCAACAGGTGAAGTGATGTCGATTTATGATGCATGTATGGAATACAAAAAAGATGATACCGGCTTAATTGTATTGGCTGGGAAAGATTATGGAATGGGAAGCTCCCGTGACTGGGCTGCCAAAGGAACTAACTTACTTGGAATTAAAACAGTCATTGCGGAAAGTTTTGAAAGAATTCACCGTTCCAACCTTGTATTAATGGGTGTGCTTCCGCTTCAATTCAAAGAAGGCGAAAGCGCTAAAACTCTTGGTTTAACTGGAAAAGAGAGAATTTTTGTTCCTGTTAATGAAAATGTTAAACCACGTGACATCATCGAGGTAACTGCAGTCGGAGAGGACGGAACAGAGAAGAAATTTGATGTTTTAGTTCGTTTTGATTCTGATGTGGAAATCGATTATTATCGTCATGGCGGTATCTTACCAATGGTCCTACGAGGCAAATTACAAGAAGCATCATCTACTAAGTAACGATAAAAAAACTGACTTCGGTCAGTTTTTTTATTTTTGCTTAAAATGAAAGTGCAAATCTTATCTGGTTGGGATTTGCTGGCTTTCGTAAAATTGGAAATACTGATACAATTTCAGGTGGGGAGTATACTATTTGTGGCTGGGGGGAGTTTAGCGTGAAAAAAATCATCGGGTCACTTTTATTGCTGACACTGATTGGAGTAGCATTTTATCAAGTGTTGAATCAGCCTGATACACCTGTCAAGGCTGATGAGGGCAAAGAAGCAGTCGATTTTACATTAAAAGATCCAGATGGAAAGGAAATTACACTATCTGATTATAAGGGGAAAAAGGTGTTGTTAAACTTTTGGGCAACCTGGTGCAATCCATGTAAAAAAGAGATGCCTGATATGGAAAAAATTAAACAATCTCATCCTGATGTAGTTGTTTTAGCCGTAAATATAGATTCTGATCAAGATATAAAAGGATTTATGAGTAATTTAAAACTTACGTTTCGGACCGTACTGGATGTAGATGGTGAAGTGAATAAAAAATATAAGGTTGTGTCCATTCCAACTTCATTCTTCATTAACGAAGAGGGAGTTATTGATAAAAAGGTAGTAGGGTTAATGGAATATAAACAAATGGAAGAGCATATCGAAAACATGTAAGCAGCCCTTGAGGCTGTTTTTTTATTTTAAAGTCTTATTAGTTATCGTTATTTTCTAAAAATGTTATAAATACAGAAAAAGTAGGCAATGATAATAGAAAATAATGTATGGATGGTGATTGACGATGAAGAAGCGTAAACGGATGTCTTTAGCCGATTTAATTCTGGAAAATAAAAAACAAATTATAATGGATAAACATGCAATGGAAGTACTGGAAGATCGAATCGACAAAAGAATGATGGAACGAGCGGAGTAGTATCCAATATCTGCACCTTATAAGTCGTGCGTAAGTAAGCATGATAAGATAGAAGGGGTGAAGATAAATGGGTAATCCGAAGAAAAATTCTAAGTCATTTGTACCAAATCATATTGGAACTCAACCTAGAGCTGCCGGAGGAAATAAAGGCAAACAGATGCAAGATACATCCGGAAAGCATCCAGACGTGATTCAAACAAAAGGTGAATAACCGAATAATTTAATCTCAAATCTGCTTGAATCCTAATGGAGACAGGCAGATTTTTATATTGGTTTTAGCACAGAAAGGTTCATTCCGCGTTCAATTATGAATTTAAAAAACTATGTTCCAAATCTTCATGATGTTTTTTAAAACAAAACCCCAGTAACCAAGAAAAATAAACCGTGAAAATACTTAGAAATGAAACAGCCTACACGACTATAAGACAGAACTTCTGAAGGTGAAGATGTTAAATTCCACTAGTTAACTGGCAAATCCTACATTAAGCTAAAATGATTAATCTGAAACGTGTTGTATGATAGGATGGAGACATCGACTTAAAAAAGGATGAAGCAGTAAATGGAATTATCAATAACCAATTATAAAAATATGATTGACGAGTGGGAGAGAACGCTGACTAAAGAAGGTTCGCTGCCAAAGAAAGCAGAACTACTTGGTGCACTCCAATTTATATGTAAAAACCAAGGGGAGTGGGAAATATCAGCAGACTTAGAAGGAAAGCTGTTATATTTATTAGCCCTGGAAAGAAGTAAGCAAGAACAAGATGATTTATATTATCTTTTATTAGATGAAGCAAACCGATTATTAAATAATCGCTCTGAAATACAACGATTGCTGGAAACCAAGCAGCTCAATCGTTTTAATGACTTATATACTGGCTTTTCTACTCCTACATTACGAGAAACGGATAATAGAACGGCAAAACGTAACACGGTCGGGCAGATTATAAATGAAACAAGTAATTACATGAACCGTACAACTGAAGCATTAAAACAAATCAATCAATTGGCAGAAACCGATTTAATCCATACTGCCAAAAAATCCTTAAATGATATATTTGATGGTATGCAAAAGGTACTCTCTACGGCAAAAGAGTATGAAGAAACATTAAGCGGAAATTTCCATACAGCTATTGTTTATCAGGAGTTAAAATCCTCATTAAATCTTCTGAATAGCCATATTCATCAATTTAACGAGTTTATATCACAGCATGAAGTTGTTGATACAAAGGATCATGCCAGCGCCTTAGCAGAGTTGAGCGAAATGATTGGGCTGAACGAAATAAAAAAACGGGTTAACCAGCTTTATCAATTTTTGAAGTATCAAAAACACCGTGAAAAAATGGGATTCAGTAATACAGGTGATATTAGCCTAAACATGATTTTAACGGGTAATCCTGGAACTGGTAAGACTACCTTGGCCAGATTATTAGGGAAAATCTATTATGAATTAGGCATACTACCAAAGGAAAAAATTGTAGAGGTTGATCGTTCTAAATTGGTTGGGGCTTATGTTGGACAAACAGAAGAAAATGTTCGGAAAGCTGTGGAAGAGGCAGTTGGAGGCGTTCTTTTCATTGACGAGGCATATAGCTTAAAAAGAGAAGGCCAACAAGGAACAGATTACGGGCAGACAGTGATAGATACACTTATATCTCTCATGGATAGTGCAGAGTATTCTGGGAGATTCGCTGTTATACTAGCAGGATATCCTGATGAAATGAGACAGTTTCTGGATAGCAATCCTGGTTTACGCAGTCGTTTCCCGAATTTTAATTATATGGAGTTGCCCGACTATTCATTGGATGAAATGATTGAAATTGCGATTCAAACGGCAGAAAAAAATCACTATTTTATCGCTCCTGATGCGATTCCATCCTTAAAAAAACGAATTGAATATGAGATGGTTGATCAAACTTTCGGTAATGCCCGAACAGTTAAATCCATTGTTATGGATGCAATCTTCCATAAAGGTTCTACAGGTGAAAGGCATGCCAATGAGAGCTTTTTAAATTATCTTCTTCTGCAAGAGGACGACTTTTCTTCTCAGTTTCCTGTATCCACTGGAAATCCCCAGGCAGAACTAAAGAATCTCGTTGGTTTGGATATGATTAAAGAGGAAATTCATAAACTTTCAGCATTTGTAAAGATACAGCAATCAAGGAGACAGGCTGGAGTAAAAACGGTACCTGTCCAGCTTCATGCAGTTTTTACAGGGAACCCCGGAACTGGTAAAACAACGGTCGCAAAGCTTTACTCGGAAATTCTGCGAGATTGTGGACTGCTGAAGAGAGGTCATCTTGTTGTAGCTAGCCGTGCTGATTTTGTAGCTGGTTATGTCGGGCAGACAGCCATTAAAACGAAAAAGAAGGTTCAGGATGCTTTGGGCGGTGTGTTGTTCATTGATGAGGCATACTCATTATTAAGTTCCTCCAATTCAGATTACGGAAAAGAAGTTGTGAATACTTTAGTGGATGAGATGACCAAACATAATGAAAACCTTGTCATCATCTTGGCAGGATATCCTGATGAGATGAAGGCGTTGCTGTCCAGTAATCCAGGATTTTCATCCAGGTTTAAAAAGTTCATGCATTTTCCGGATTATAGCACAGAGGAATTGATGCAAATTATTGAAAATTATGCTCGTAAATATCAATATATATTGGACCAGGGAGCTAAGGATTACTTAGTGGAAAAGTTGAATCTAATAGAGATTGATGGGAATGGACGATTTGCTATTAATTTGGTTGACAATGCGATACAGGTACAGGCGGTTCGATTAATCGAGCAGACTGGCCAGGATATGGCTGCGGTTGATTACTCTACTCTGACAAAGGCTGATTTTCAAAATGTGTTAGAATAGAAAAAGGACTATTATTGTAGAATTGGAGTGTAGATGGAATGTTTGTTTCAAAAAAAGAAATCCAATTATTTTACGCAGATACTGACATGATGGGTGTTATGTATCATGCAAACTATCTTAAATGGTTTGAACTGGGCAGATCAGCCCTTATTGAGGAGTTGGGCTATAAATATACGGATATGGAGGAAGCAGGCTACTATGCACCTGTTTACGATATTCATGTAACCTATAAAACACCATTGCGATATGGAGATCAAGCCTATGTACATACTTGGGTAGAAGAAAACAATGGAATAAAAACACTGTATGGCTATGAGATCCGGAATCAGCATGATCAAATATGCGCAACTGGAACAACTACGCACATCGTAGTAAAAAAAGATAATTTCAGACCAATCCAGTTTAAAAAAGCATTTCCGGAATGGAATGCAAAATACGAAGAAATCAAACGAAAATAGATAAAGAGAATCCCCTGTGTCAGTGATACACAGGGGATTACTATTTTTATTTGCTATAGGAGAACGTGGGCTCAGCCTTCTGTTCATCAAAGGTTATATTGAGATTATTCCCGTCAAAATACCATACATCATCCTCATTAACGAAATAAGTAATACCATCCTTTAATAGGGTAACAGTGGCTTGTTTTCCTTCCTCTTTACTAATCCCCAAAGAAAAACCTGATTGTATAGGGCTATAGCCTCCGTAACGGGGAAAGAACCGAAGGCAGTCGCCTTTTTCAAGTTCCAATTCTGCTTTATACCATGCAGCTGATTGCTCATCTATTGTAATTTCCATAGTTGAATCCTCCTGATATGTTTATTAGTAGATAATGGTGAGCTATCTGACTACTGAATAATTACCATTATGACATAGTTTCAGTAAGATAACGATTGGTAACACTCAGTAAACAAAAGGTGTATCAGTAGAATGGTTTAAACTGTTTAAATTCACAACTTTTTATTTGGCGAAAAATGCATCTCTGGTAAAGACCCTGTAGCTGTAAGATTATCAATATAATACTCTATAGCCCTTATCTATCTCTTTTAATCTTTTTCTCTGCTAAACCTCAAAAAGAAAAACTGTTCCAATGCAATTTATGCACATTTGGAACAGCGATTTAGCTTAAATTCTTATTTTTTTGATGGAAGGCCAAGCATAAAATCAGTCAATTTTTCTTTATCGACCTTTTCCTGTCCAAATACATCTTCACTTCCAAATGTATTTATTCTGTAATCACGGTTGTTTTGATTGGTTACATAGGTTGGAGAGAAGCTTACGTCAGTCACTTCGGTCTCAGTTCCCTGAGCTGACCATTCTTTACGAACGCTAATGGTAACCATACCACCAATGTCTTTATAGTTATTTTTTTGTGCGGAAATGAAGTTTCCTAATGAATAGACAACTAATGTTTTCTTCTGATTGGATTCTATCCATTCAATGGGTTGGAGGACATGTGGATGATGGCCAATAATGATATCCGCTCCCGCATCAGACATTAACTGTGCCATTTTTCTTTGTTCATCAGATGGGTTTCTTTGATATTCCAGTCCCCAATGAGCATTAATGAGTATGAGATCCACTTTATCACGCAAATCCTTGATATCTTGCGAGACTTTTTTACCATCTAAGTAATTGACTAAATAATCTTTTCCATCCGGAATCGGAATCCCATTTGTTCCATAGGTGTAAGAGAGAAAGCCAATGTTAATACCATTTATGTTCATGATGCGGTCTTGTTTGGCATCTTCTTCATTCTTATGAATTCCTACGTAGGGCATATCAATTTTATTATAGTACTCGATTGCACGCAGAATACCTTTTTCACCTTTATCAAGGGAATGGTTATTTGCTAAGGTTACGAGGTCTATTCCAACGTCTTTTAATGTGTCCGATATTTCATAAGGTGAATTAAATGTCGGATACCCTGATAAACCCAAGTCACTACCGGCAGCAATAGATTCCTGATTGGCAATCGTAAAATCCGGGTTACTTAACATGTCTTTTACGGGTGCGAACATATCTGAAAAATCATAACCAGAACCAGTATTGGCATCTTCATATACCTTATCATGCAAAAGTATATCTCCGATGGCTCCGATTTCAGCAGTAGAATGGTAGTTACGTTCAGATAATATAACTTCTCTATTATGGGCTAAAGCTACGTTTTTTCCTTCATATTTATTGAAAATCCCCTGAATGTTTAGATATATAATTATACCTATAGCTGCGGTTATGATTATAAATGATAGAAGAGCTGATTTTTTCATCAGTATTCACCTGCTTAAAGTTTTTAATTATGAGTGCATATTAAAAGATATTCCTATATGTATATTGACACTTTTTAGAGTAAAATGCAAAATAAGGTATTTTTATGGTTTCATATGACTGATAATTTTATACTAAATTAAGGATCATTTAAGCCCAATAGGTAATAAGTCGATAGAGGTCGAGATTTGTTGTTTGAATTTAGATGAGGTTTTCGGAGGAGATTATTAAAACCAGTAGCTTTTGTATTCTGTTTAGAAAAAATAAAAAAGACTGTTTTTGGACCACTAATCGTGATTCCAAAAACAGTCTTATATCATCGTTTAAACAAATTAACCTTAGGTTCTGTTTTATTAATAATACGTTTGATATTAGCTCGATGGCGATAGAAGATAAATCCTGCCAGGAAAATAATTAGAATTAACAGGGAAGGATCTCCGCTAAACATGGAATAGATAAGTGCCACAACAGCAATTAGCATAGAAGATAGTGACACGATTTTAGTCAGATATAAGAATGCAAAAAAGCATGCAACTAGAATCACAAATAAAAGTGGATCGTATCCGAGCAAAATACCTCCGGATGTAGCTACAGCTTTACCGCCTCTGAATCCGGCGAATATAGGGTACATATGACCGATAACCGCCAATAAGCCGCATATCAACGGAACAGCAATCCAACTTGGCCATTGATCAGCCTGTATATCGAATATGTATGGCAATAAGGTGGCCAATGTCCCTTTTAAGATATCTATCGTTGTAACAATAATTCCAGCTTTTTTTCCAAGTGTCCGAAATGTATTGGTTCCTCCTAAGTTACCGCTGCCATGTTCACGTATATCAGTATTATAAAAAACTTTTCCTATAATTAAGCCTGAAGGTATTGAACCTAGCAGATAGGCCAATAAAAACAAAAAATATAACATATAAACAGTTCCTTTCTTACACTACTAGTTAATATATTTTAACATGTACCTGCAAAAAGAAAATAAAAAAATTATTTTTATTAACTTCCCTATTCTGAGCTGACCGTTTATTCTATAATAGCCTATGGGTATACATAAGGATAAATTTTATTATTGAAAGGGGTTATATTCATGATAGAAAATCCAAGCAGAGATGAAATTGGTCTCCTCTTAAAAAAAGCGAAACGAATAGCTGTCGTTGGCCTTTCTGATAATCCGGAACGGACATCTTACATGGTATCTAAGGCCATGCAGGATAATGGATATGAAATCATCCCGGTCAATCCTTCAGTGGATAGTGTTTTGGGTGTAAAGGCGGTTGCGACATTGAAGGATATTGAGGGACATGTGGATATCGTCAATGTTTTTCGCCGATCTGAATATGTAATGGACCTGGCTAAGGAATTTTTGGAAATTGACGCTGATATATTTTGGACACAGCTGGGAGTTATCGATGAAGAAGCCTTCCAAATGCTAAAGGACAAAGATTACACTGTCATTATGGACCGTTGCATAAAAGTAGAGCACGCATTAACTAAATAATAAAAAATGGCCACCAATTGCTCGCAAATAGCTCATTGGTGGTTTTATAATGTTGTAGGTAATAAAAACTAATAGTTGTAAAAACACTGAAGATGATACCATAATTAAGATACAGGGACTTATTTTATTTATTATTTACCGGGACTGGAAGCTAGAAAGTCTCGTATACATAACCTTTATCTAAACTTTATTTGCGAAACGAAAAATAATCTGTAAAAATAGAGCAATAGAGCTTTAGTGTGCTGTTTATACTATCAAGAACATTTGTTCTTGTTTGATAATATGTATATAATAGAAGTTGTAACGTAAAGAGAGGGGTACATAAGTGGCAAAAAATCTAAAACCTATTGACTATAACGAAGATGCCATCCAGGTACTTGAAGGATTAGAAGCTGTCCGAAAACGACCGGGAATGTATATCGGAAGCACAGACACACGAGGCCTGCATCATCTCGTTTATGAAATCGTTGATAACTCCGTGGACGAAGTATTGGCCGGACATGGGGACGAAATTATTGTAAAAATTCATAAAGATAATAGCATCAGTGTAATGGATAAAGGCAGAGGAATGCCTACCGGAATGCATAAAATGGGTAAACCGACGCCGGAGGTTATTCTAACCATCCTCCATGCAGGAGGAAAATTTGGTCAGGGTGGCTATAAGACGAGCGGTGGTTTACATGGTGTTGGTGCATCGGTCGTAAATGCTTTATCAGAATGGCTTGTTGTAACCATTAAGCGTGATGGTTTTATTTATGAACAGCGTTTTGAAAATGGTGGAAAACCTGTAACGACTTTAGAGAAAATCGGTAAAACCAACCAAACCGGGACAACCATTCATTTTAAACCGGATGAGAGTATTTTCTCTACCATTGTTTACAATCGTGAAACCTTAAGTGAACGCTTACGCGAATCAGCCTTTTTACTAAAAGGGTTAAAAATAGAATTACACGATTTACGTACGGATGATAAAGATGTTTATTATTATGAAAATGGGATTGAGGCATTTGTTTCTTACCTAAATGAAGAAAAAGATACATTGCATCCTGTTGTAAGCTTTGAAGGCACTCATTCTAATATTGAGGTTGATTTTGCTTTTCAATTTAACGATGGGTATTCGGAGAATATTTTATCATTCGTCAATAATGTCAGAACAAAAGATGGCGGAACTCATGAAGTAGGAATGAAAACTGCTGTTACACGTGCTTTTAATGAGTATGCACGTAAATCCGGTTTGCTGAAAGAGAAGGATAAAAATCTGGATGGTTCAGATATTCGGGAAGGATTGGCTGCTATCATTTCTGTAAGAATTCCAGAAGAATTATTACAATTTGAAGGACAGACAAAAAGTAAACTTGGTACCAGTGATGCCCGCTCTGCGGTAGATTCGGTTATATCTGAAAAATTATCTTATTATTTAATGGAAAATGCCGATATCGCGACATCCTTGGTCCGTAAGTCGATTAAAGCGGCTCAGGCCAGAGAAGCAGCCCGAAAAGCAAGGGAAGATGCACGAAGCGGTAAAAAACGTAAGAAGTCTGAAGCATTGCTTTCAGGAAAACTAACTCCGGCGCAGTCCCGTAATCCATTGAAGAATGAACTATACCTCGTCGAAGGAGATTCTGCAGGAGGGTCTGCCAAACAAGGCCGTGATCGAAGATTCCAGGCTGTTTTGCCTTTACGCGGTAAAGTTATTAATACAGAAAAAGCTAAACTTGAAGATATCTTTAAAAATGAAGAAATAAACACAATTATTCATGCAGTCGGTGGTGGAGTAGGATCTGATTTCTCCATCGAGGATATCAATTATGATAAAGTCGTCATTATGACCGATGCTGATACGGATGGCGCCCATATCCAAGTATTATTGCTTACGTTCTTTTATCGTTATATGAAGCCATTAATTGAACATGGTAAAATATTCATCGCCTTACCTCCTTTATATAAAGTTAGTAAAGGAAGCGGTAAAAGAGAAGTTATAGAATATGCCTGGGATGATGATGAATTAGAAGGTACCATTAAAAAGGTCGGAAAAGGATACATGCTTCAGCGATACAAAGGTCTTGGAGAGATGAACGCAGACCAGCTATGGGAGACGACTATGGATCCAGAACAACGTACCTTGATCCGTGTACGCATTGATGATGCAGCGCGGGCAGAGCGAAGGATCACGACATTAATGGGTGATAAAGTAGAACCAAGGCGTAAGTGGATTGAAGCTAATGTTGCTTTTGGTTTAGAAGAAGATGGAAATATTTTAGAGAATGAGAACTTAACGGTTGCTGGTGAGGAGGAAGTATTATGACAGCAGAGAAATACCGCGATCTCCCTCTTGAGGATGTGATTGGCGACCGCTTCGGCCGATACAGTAAATATATTATTCAAGACAGGGCATTACCGGACGCACGAGATGGATTAAAGCCGGTTCAACGAAGAATCCTTTATGCCATGCATTCGGATGGTAATACCAATGACAGACCATACAGAAAGTCAGCCAAGACAGTCGGTCTGGTCATCGGTAACTTCCATCCTCACGGTGACTCATCTGTTTATGAAGCAATGGTCAGAATGAGTCAGGACTGGAAGCTTCGCCGTGAATTAATTCAGATGCACGGGAACAACGGAAGTATCGATGGGGATCCGCCTGCGGCCATGCGTTATACGGAGGCACGTTTATCCTCTATTGCAGGCCAGCTATTACGAGATATTGAGAAGAAAACAGTCGATTTTGTACCAAACTTTGATGATACAGCTGAAGAGCCAATTGTACTGCCAGCTAAATTTCCGAATTTGCTCGTAAATGGTTCCACTGGAATTTCAGCTGGTTACGCCACTGAAATTCCGCCGCATAATCTTGGAGAGATTGTTGATGCAACGATCATGAGAATTGATAATCCAGATTGTACAGTTGATGAGCTAATGACTGCTGTAAAAGGACCTGATTTTCCTACAGGCGGAATCATCCAAGGGGCAGATGGAATTAAAAAGGCGTACGAAACAGGTAAAGGCAAAATTGTTATTCGAAGTAAAACAGCGATTGAAACATTACGCGGCGGCAGACAGCAAATCACGATTACTGAGCTTCCTTTTGATGTAAACAAAGCTAATCTGGTTAAAAAAATTGATGAATTACGCCTTGATCGTAAACTTGAGGGCATCTCTGAGGTAAGAGATGAGACGGATCGTACAGGTTTACGGATTGTCATTGAACTGAAAAAAGAAGTAGACTCTGATGTTATTCTTCAATATTTATTTAAAAACACAGATTTGCAAATTACATATAATTTCAATATGGTTGCCATTCATAAGAAACGTCCGCAGCTTATGGGCATAAAAGAAATGCTGGATGCCTATATTGATCATCGCCGTGAAGTGATAACAAGGCGCTCTGAATTTGATTTGGCAAAAGCCCGTGATCGTCAGCATATTGTTGAGGGACTTATCAAAATGATCTCCATTCTTGATAAAGTAATCGCAACGATCCGTGCATCTCTCGATAAAAAAGATGCAAAGGAAAACCTAATAAAGGAATACGCATTTACAGAGGCACAAGCAGAAGCGATTGTTTCCCTTCAGCTCTACCGATTAACGAATACGGATATTACGGCATTGGAAAACGAAGCTGAAGAACTCCGTAAAAAAATTGAAGAGCTGACAACTATCCTTGGCAATGACAAGAAGTTAATGGCAGTTATTAAAAAAGAACTAAAAGAGGTTAAAAAGGATTTTTCAGATTCACGCAGATCTCTAATAGAAGCTGAAATTCAAGACATTAAGATTAATCTTGAAGTTCTGATTCCAAGCGAAGATGTTATCGTTACGGTCACAAAAGAAGGGTATATAAAACGGACAAGCTTACGTTCTTATAGTGCTTCAGGCGGCCAGGATTACGGAATGAAAGAAGGAGATAGGCTCCTTCATAAGCTGGATATGAATACAACCGATACTTTGTTGCTATTCACAGATAAAGGAAGTTATATTTACTGTCCGGTTCACTTACTTCCTGATATCAGATGGAAGGATACTGGTCAGCATATCAGTAATATAGTACCGCTTGATAAGAATCAGAATCTATTAAAGGCTATTCCAGTTTCTGATTTTGAAAAAGGATCGTTTTTATTATTTGTTACGAAAAATGGATTAGTTAAGAAGTCTGAACTAGCCCTATATAAGGCAACGAGATACTCAAAACCTTTAACAGCTATTAATCTTAAGGGAGATGATCAGGTTGTGGATATCCATCAAACAGATGGAAATCAAAACATCTTCCTGGCAACTTCTATTGGGTATGGATTGATGTTCCCTGAAAGTGAAATTCCAACTGTTGGAGCACGTGCTGCCGGTGTTAAAGGTATAAATCTTAAGGACGATGATTATATAGTTGCAGGTAAAGTTTTTGCTGAAACTGATTCTTCTATGATAGCGTTGATTACACAGAGAGGCGCTATTAAGAAAATGAAACGAAGTGAGTTTGAAATGACTTCCCGTGCTAAACGAGGAGTTGTCATGCTGAGAGAGTTAAAGAAAAATCCACATCGAGTAGCAGGAATAGAATTTGTAAACGATGTTGATACTATTGTGATTTTGTCGGAAAAAGGCATGTTAGAAGAAGTTGCATCCTTCCAATTACGACCTAGTGATCGCTATTCAAATGGTTCGTTCTTTATGGATGAAGGAGAAAATGGACCAATCGTGGAAACATGGGTTAAGACTCCTGAAGTTTCAAATTGATAGCTTCAATGAATTTCTAACCAAAAAGCTGTAAGCAGTGCGAACTGTTTACAGCTTTTTTTCTTTGATTT
This sequence comes from Pradoshia sp. Z6_59, assembly GCF_058267515.1. Lineage (NCBI taxonomy): Bacteria > Bacillati > Bacillota > Bacilli > Caryophanales > Bacillaceae > Pradoshia > Pradoshia sp. Z6_59. Next base: position 185,250 of record NZ_JBZCPP010000007.1, on the reverse strand, counting down.
TCATCAGTTAAGTGCATAATCAAGCTTGATTTCAGGCAATCTATAAAGAATAATCCTATACCTGGGAGTTGATGTTTATATGATGAAATGGATTAATCATTTTATAATTTTTTCGATAGTTGGGTGTTTGCTTCTGCCAGTAGCCGTTGATGCTGCCAAAAAAGATGCAAAGAGCCAGGAAGTTGAACTTGAATCTTATAAAGTGGATGTGACAGGAGACGGGAAGAAGGATCAGGTTTATTTATATGGTAGTCCTTTTGATCAGGAGACAAAATATTACAAGGAATTCAAGTTGGTTGTAAAAACAAAACAGGGAACTAAAAAGGAAACGATTCAAGGAGGATTTAAACCTGCCGTTAAGTTTCTCGATCTTAATGACGATAGTACATTGGAAGTTCTGATGGAGATTCCAACAGGGGGTAGCGGAGGAGTTAATGATTATTATGCCTTTTGCATTTATAATAATAAAATTGAACAGATTGAGCTCCCCGAAACATTAAATATCAACGGAGCATTCAAAAATAATTATCAAGCCACTGTAATGGTACCAGAAATGAATAAATCCTACTTAATTGATTTAAAGGATCATAAAAAGAAGTACGATAAACTCGGAGTTTATCGAAAAGGGAAATTAAGTGAACCATCTGAAACATTAGTAAGTGAATACAAATCATTAAAGGTCAAAGACATTGATAAGGATGGGCATAAGGAATTGGTAGGGATTCAGCAAATTTCCGGCGCATCCGTGGTTGACCGAATCGCTGAGGTTCGATCAAGCTGGGTATATAAAGAAGAGCAATGGGTACTAAAGGATGTTCAAGTGTTGCCAAATTAAATCCTTATAAGAGTGAGATCTCCGATTTCCTTTTGAAGTTAACGAGTGAGCGTGTTTAACAGCAATTATGTTTAAATAAAAAAGCCTCCTTGTCGGTAGGATTGCGTATCCTTTTCGACTAAGGAGGCACTTTTTATTGCGAAAAATTGCTGACATAAACTAATTATCCTGTTTATCCCGCTGAAAACCAGTTCGATATCCAGCTAGCATTATGAATTCATGACAGTAAAACAAGCTACAACAGCTACGAGAGGTATGGCTACTACTAAACTGACACCCATCATGGTGAGAGTCTTTATTGCTGATTTCAAGTCCCCTGGGGTATTCAAATCATTCGTTATTTCAGAGGATGTTCCATAGATGAAGATAATATTTAGAATGGTAACTACACCTACGATGATAAGGGGTAGAATAACGTCAGAAGTTGAAGAGGATAGGTTAATAAAGCCAAAAATGATTAATATAATGGGAATTGCCTCTACCACAGCTACTTTGATAAACATCTTAGTCTGAATGTTTTCTTTTCTTTCTGGCTCAATGACCAATTCCCTGAGTGCTGTTCGAACAGCCCAGCCAATGCCAAATGTTGCGATAACAGCAGCTAAAACAAAATAATAAAGAGCTTCCATCAGTAATACCACCTCAATCAATTATTTTTAAAATAGTCCTATATTAAAAAATCATTCTACTATTAATAGAATAGCACTATTGGATATATTTGTGATGTGATATTCGTTATCATACGACAAAATTATTACCTAGCTATTGTTTTATATAATGTATTACAATCTATATACAAAGTAATAAATAAAAAATGATATAGACATAAATCTAGGTGAAAATACAGTATATGATTAGAATGAGCGATTTTATCACCTTGAAGATTAACTATTTGTTAAGAATACATATCTCACACTTCGATAAAAACAGATTTTTAAACCACTTGCTCATTTAATTTCGTGTGATATTTTTAAAAGTTGTTTTTTCGTTTAATAAATATCGGACGGCCAACCCATGACATTACATGCAGCCATCATCATACTAGTAAACCCTATACTTCAGGAGAAGAGGAGAGAACAAATGAAATCGGTTATCTTAGATGTAGATACAGGAATAGATGACGCACTGGCTATAGCTTATGCCGTTCATTCACCGGAATTAGATATAATAGGTATCACTGCGTGTTTCGGCAATATTCCTGTTGAAGAAGCGGTAAGAAATTCACAAATCATTTTAGGAAAATTAGGTCGTTCAGACATCCCAGTGTATGCCGGCGCGCATGAATCTCTTAGACGTGGGCCGCGAAAAGTATATGCTCGTCATGTCCATGGTGAGGATGGTCTTGGAAATGTACTTAATGGGGAGAAGGCCAGTGACATACCAGAGGTCCATGCAGTTGATTATCTGATTGAGCAGGTGAAAAACAACCCTGGTAAAATCACTTATATTTGCGTAGGACCGCTGACAAATCTTGCACTTGCCCTTCAAAAAGCGCCTAAGATAACTACTATGTTTGAAGAAATCATCATCATGGGGGGAGCCGTTTTCTGTAAAGGAAATGTAACACCGCATGCCGAAGCAAATATTCACTGCGATCCTGAAGCAGCTGACCTTGTTTTCCGCTCTAATCTACCGCTTTTCCTCGTTGGGCTTGATGTAACGATGCAAACCCTGCTTAAGAGGGAGGAACTAGTAAACTGGCGGAAGAAGGAAGATAAACTCGGTTCCTTTTTAGCAGATATGACAGAGTTTTATATGGACTTTTATAAGAGGGCCAATCGTGGTATTAAAGGCTGTGCTCTGCACGATCCGCTGGCTGTTGGAGTAGCAATTGACAAGAGCTTCGTCACACTGAAGACAGAACCCATCTCGGTGGAACTCGAAGGAGAGATGGTAGGGAAAACTTGTCCAAGTGGAAACGAAAGACCGCTTGTTCAAGTATGTGTAGATGTGGACGAAAAACGTTTTGTGGAACATTTTTTAAATAGAATTATTTGATGTTTTATAGCGGGTAAAAACAATATGACTGTGAAGGTAAATATCTTGTTTTAACATTCCAGTTTACGAGTAAGGAGAAAAATAGCGACCTATTTCTTTTGCACCATTTTTAGGCTGATGTCATAGAATGGTAAAAAAATCTTCTTATTTAAAGGAGTGTTTCAGATATGTCCTTTCAGACGGAACAATTAAGTGTAACCTATATTCCACCGGTAACCCCTTCAAGTCCTTTAGAGGGTAGAAAATATACGTTAACACATTCTGACTTGACCGGACAGTTGTTTCTAAGCATTGGCTGTGAGGTTGATGCATTGAACATCAACTGGGAGATGCGGGATGAAGTTGTGGCTGATTGGCGCATGTTGAACGGACAATATGTCCTGACAGCCCATATTCATATTAGTAAAGGTGAATTTGATGAACAAAAGGCCCAATCACGTTATGATCATTTTGTAAAGATGATGCCTGTAGCCTTACATGCTATTGTACATGGTGATCAAACGTTGTTTGCTTACTATCCATGGTTGCTGGATAGCCCCATTTATGTTCAGTTTTCTTCTATTTATCCGGATCACAACAAGATTGAGTATTATGGGACAGTCCGACATTATCAATGATAATGTCGGCTGTCCTTTTTGTTTGCTGTCATTACCTGTTACAATAAAGTTGAAATGAAATAGAAGACGTGAGGGAGTAAAATGCAACTAACATATGATCTTAAGCTGACTGATGTAACCAATTTTTATCTCCACATGACCAAACAATCTGAAATAAGCAATCGGAGAATGAGAAATAGACAACTAAGATTATTTTTGATTACTTTATGTATTTCACTAATCCTGCAATGGCTATATTTTCGACCTACCACACCCATTTACTATTTGACCAGTTTATTCATTGCGCTCTTACCGGTACTATTTTATTCATTCTATTTAGAGAGAATAATTAGAAGGAAGTTTAGAAAATTTCATAAAAACAGCAGGGAACCTAATCTATTTGGTACATACCGCTTATCCATCGCAAAAGGTGGATTAACAGAGATGATTGATGGTGGCTATGAAGTACTCTATGAATGGAAAGATATTAAACAAATCGAAATGCTAAAAAATTATATTTATATTTATACAAATGCTATTCATGCTGTTATTATTCCGGTAAGGGTGTTCGGTACAAAAGATGATTGTGCCTTTTTTCTGAATGAATTGAAGAGACATATAAAGGAATCAACAAAGCAAAATGTAGAGGTGAATCACCATTGAAGATCATTGTAATATCAGATACCCATATGCCCAGAATGGCAAAAGGACTCCCACCTCGTTTAAAGGAAGAATTGAAAACAGCTGATCTAATTTTACATGCTGGTGATTGGCAAACAAAGGACGTATATGAAGAACTACTATCCTATGCACCCGTTGATGGTGTTTGTGGCAATGTCGATGGTCAAGATCTGATAGACCAATTTGGATATCAAAAGATTCTCACATTAGATGGATATCGAATTGGTTTGGTACATGGACACGGTAAGAAAGGAACTACAGAAGGAAGAGCAATCGAAGCATTTAGCGGGGAGGAATTGGATCTAATTATTTTCGGGCATTCTCATATACCTGTTAATAAAAAAATAAATGGGACAATTCTATTTAACCCGGGTTCTCCGACAGATAAAAGGCGCCATTCTGAATACTCATTCGGGATTATTCGGATCGAAAAGAGTTTATCGGTTGAGCATGTGTTTTATAAAAATAAGCGATAAGTTTAAACAAAAAGGATGCAAGCTTGATAAAGCTGCATCCTTCTTGTTTACTTTTTCTTTTTTTGCTGATTTTTAGTCGTTTTATAGGCTTTATAAAATGCAAAACTGCAATCATACACAGATATTAAAATAATAACTGCTAATGTGATAGCTATAATACCTGATGGTAATGTTCCGTTTGTAGATTTTTCAAATAATAAATTGAAGCGTTCGATAAAATCGTTATTGTATAAAGTAGTGTCATACAGCATTTTATAAAGGATTGCTATAACAAATGCGCTTTGGATTGTATAAAAAATAGCGATATGGTAGGTCCATTTACCCATCATGTATTTTAATCCAGCTAAACTTATTTCTAAAACTGCCAAAGCTATTAAAAGAGGGACATATGTTTTCAGGACATCTTGGTTAAACAAGGAGGCTTGCAAAACAAGCTCGCCATTAACGGTTTCATACCAACCTAATAGATGTTCAGAAAATAGTAGAACTAGGGTCCATATAAATGTCCAAATAAGTCCAAAGATTGCTTCCGCTTTGGATATTTGATATTTATGCTTTTGAACAGTCCGCCTCTGCAATTGGTCAGTGTTCCATTTCGACTTTACAAGAGGGATGCTATTTGTTTTATTCGCAATTTTATCTATAACTATAAATGTGATGGTCACCCAGGTAAATACCTGAAATGCTGCCTGAATGATTCCTATGATAGAATCCGTAAACATGTCAATTAGAAATGATACAACAGAGGAGTAACTTGTATAATCCGCCATCCCACTGACTGTTTGACCCAATAAAACCAAGCCCGCCATCACAGCAAAAGCTATTAGTAATACGCGAATATAACTATCGTAAAAAATCGGTCCTATAATATATCGGTTATTTCCGCTATAATCGGCAGCAAGAATTCTTGGATCACCCAAGCTATTCAACACGTTCTTCACATCATTTTCAGTATAGTTATCTGGCAGCATATCCTCAATATTTCCCTTGAGTTCCAGCGCAATCTCTTCTTTTGACGTTTCTGGTAGCCACTTTGTAACTTCATAAATATATATATCAATTAAACTCATCGCATTCATCCTCTCTTAACAATTGTACCATCTGATTAGACGTTTCAGACCATGCTTCCTTTAATTTTTCATAAATCTGTCTGCCATTCTGGCTTAATTGGTAATATTTCCTTTGTCGATTTCCATTTAACTCCCAATTGCTAACCAGGAGACCTTGCTTTTCTAATCTTCTCAATAAAGGATATAGTGTGCTTGGGTCAATGGTAACATTTTTTTCTTCAAGGGATTGAACGAGTGAGTATCCATATTCCGGTTTTTGTAATTGACTTAAGACTGCGAGAGTGAGTGTACCTCTCCGCAGTTCTATAATGAGAGATTGTATGAGTTCATCCAAAATGTCTCCACCCCCTAATTCCATAATACTGTATGATGTACAGTATTGTTAAGTGAATAATAACCAAAAATAAATACAAGAAGAGCCAAAAAACGACCTTCATAATTGGATTTTAAGCACCTTGTTTTTTATACTTAAGGTGTTTGTGTTCTAAATGATTTTTGTCGAATATAGGCGATTTATAGCCTTTTCGAGAAATGTATTAAATTATTCCGGGATTTACCATTAAAAATTTGAAAATTCCGAATGTAACAAAGGACTTGAATTGATACATTCGAAAACCGATTAAATCAACCTTTCCAGAGGGTGTGGAATTGAAAAAATCTTGTGTTTGAATGGCCTCTTCACGTACAATAGGAGAAGGGAAGAAGGGGGACTGGCAAAAGTGAGTACAGCAACAAAACGGATTAAAAATGTACAGCCTATTCGCCGGCTTGATCAAATAGAGGCCATGAAAAAAGCATTATTACGCTATTGCAGTTATCGAGATTATATAATGTTTACAATTGGGATCAATATTGGACTGAGGATAGGGGATTTATTGCAGCTACGGGTAAAGGATGTACTGGATGGAACGCATATTGTCATTATTGAACAGAAGACGGAAAAAACGAAACGATTTCTGATTAATCCGCACTTGCGAAAAGAAATTAAAAAATACGTCAAGAAAGAAAAACTTTCAAAGGATGATTATTTATTTCCTAGCCGTAAAGGAAATGGACCGATTACGAGGGTTCAGGCTTACCGTGTGTTAAATAAAGCAGCCGAAATGGCAGATATCCAGGATGTGGGGACACATACTCTACGTAAAACATTTGGTTATTTACACTACCAAAAATTTAAAGACATTGCATTGCTGCAGCAAATTTTAAACCATTCCAACCAAAAAGATACGATGATTTACATAGGCTTAACACAGGATTTAATGGACGAAACTTTAATGGACTTTTATTTTTAACAAATTATTTACGAACCAACCACCTCTAGAATGGTTGGTTTATTTGTACAGTTAAGCCAAACCTGTCATAATTAAAAGGCATAAAATCCCAATAATGGGATGACAAATACTTTTGATAGGCGGGAGAACGAATGACTAAAAAACAAGATAAGAAAAAATCTAAGTGGCTATCTCTTTTAATATTAATAGTAGGTATATTAGCAGCTGGAGTGATTGGTCTTACTGTCTATTATCATTTGAATGATCCATCTAAAGAAGCAATGGATCAATTAAAGAAAAACCCTCCGAAAAATATATCGAATCAAGAAAGTGTGTTAATTGCTGAATATCACGCTAAATACAATGATTTAACAGGCTATGGCAGTATTGAAGAATTAGATATGTCAGAGGCCAAGAGTTTATCAGCCATACTTGAAAAAGATACGAATGAGATCATTAGCCAGGGAATAGAAAATAAAAAGGTATCGGAAGATTTTAAACAAATCCACGCAATTGCCAAGGCGACCAAAAATAAAGCAGACAAAGAACAGATTCGATTAATACATCGTTATTTTCATGATCTAGATATTGCGATTAATCAGTATAATGATACGAAGGATGTATTTGGGGTGACTAAGACTCTCGGTAAGTAAGTCTCGTGATTTAATGTAGATATTGTAATAGACAGAGAAGAAAAGTTTTAATTAAACGCTTAACTTATACAGTAGACATTTTAAAGATAATAAGGATAGACAGGCATAGATAATTGCTTGTCTATCCTTTTGTTTACTGACTTTTAACTGCATAAATAAAGTTCCTGATACTCAAGCGATGAAAATTTCGTCAAAAAACGTTGTGAATTCTCAACAATCTTAAACTATGGATATGCGATATGGTAAAATGAAAAATTGTTAAAAAAATAGTTTTCTGATATCCATGTTTCCTTCATATAATGGATGTGAGCGGGGTTTCTTGGGTATTACGGGAAGAGACGTTTGCCCGCTGTGCCATCATGACGGTTGGGGGAAGACAATGGGGGTGTTTGGCGGAAGTAGACAAATGGGTAGGAGAAAAAGAGGATATTTCACTATCATTTTTCTGCTCGAACGCCTGGGGTTATGGAATTGAGGGGATGGGGGGAGGACTGAATATGCCGCTTTTGAAGCAGACTCTGCAAATGGCAAAAGGGACTGTAGGAAAACCGGGTCGAATGCTTTGCTTTCGGAAAATTATGACCAGCCGAGAAGCTTCAGCACCTGGGTAAATGACGAGTCATGGCGCAGAGAAAGTGCCCAAGCACTCAGCACCTTGTTTTTGGAACCACGTTTATTTATGACGGGCAGGAAATCAGCATGACAAATATCCACTTCGCGACCATTGAGCAGTACAACGGTGTGGGCATGAAAAATTTACACAATATTGAAATATGGCAAGGGCGATTTATACGAGGAGATCATGCAGATCATTGGAAAAATGGAAGAGACAATTCTCGAACATTAGTACAATGGGATGATACTCATCAAGCGGGAATTACAACGAATAAATCTGCTTAGTTTGACATCAATCCCAACTACTCTCATGCTAATGTGTTCAATCAGAAAAAGGATACGCAAAGTATTTTCACGTACTACAAACAGATGATTCAACTCCGAAAAACCAACCTCTTATTTGTGTTTAGAACTATGACATATCCACCACGTACCACAACTGTAAATTTATGCCTATGCCGAACCTTCGGGGACGAGCAGGCGGCGAGTCTGGTCTAATTGGCTCTCCAAGAATGTACCATTGTGATACAGGAAGAACTGAATGTACCCGTTAATGGTTATTTTTGAAAGCGTTTTCTAAAGGTGCCGCTGGATTAACTTTTTGTTCGTATGAGGAAATGGTCTATCAGAAACGAAAGTAAAAAAAAGTGTGTATCGCAAAAGAACTTACAGCTTGTGTTTCACTAATTTTATACATGGTATAAAAATTCCCACATAGGAGGTTTCACATGATCAAGAAAAGAATAGTTGGTATATTGGCATCCGCCACCCTATTGGCAGGACTATTCGCAGGATGTTCGGAAGATGAAACGAAAAAAGCAACCACGGAAACAAAACCCAAGGAAACCACAAAAGAAACACTCAAACCTGAAGATGGAGCAACCCTGATTATTTGGGACAACGGAGCGGACGAGGGCGCGTGGGCGACCTATGTCGCAGAGCAATTCACGAAAAAATACAATGTGCCTGTTGAAGTACAAGAAGTGGGACACACAGACGCAGCAGGAAAATTGGAAACAGATGGGCCAGCTGGCTTAGGTGCCGATGTTTTCAACTCCGCCCATGATCATTTAGGAAAATTGGTGAAAGCAGGTTTGGTATATGACAACTATTATGCCGATGACTATCAAGACATGTTCTTGGAAGCAGCGGTAAACGGGACAAGTTTTGTGGATAAATATGGAAAAAAGAAAATGTTCGGCTATCCCATCTCCATTGAAACATATGCCTTGTACTACAATAAAGACATCGTAAAAGAGGCACCAAAAACATGGGATGACTTGTTCAAAACAGCTAAAGAATTCCAAGCAACGAGCAAAGGAAAAAATCAGAAATATGGTTTTATGATGGAACCAGGTAACTTTTATTACACACATGCTTTCCTATCTGGTTATGGCGGTTATGTATTTGGAAAAGAAGACACCGATCCAACGGATCTTGGTGTCAACAATGAAGGAGCCATCAAATCAGCGGAATTTATGAAAAAAATCAACAAAGAATTGTTACCGATGAAAAAAGAAGACATTACAGGTGATGTGATTTCCTCTTTCTTCAATGAAAGTAAATTAGCCTACCGAATTTCAGGTCCATGGGATGTTAAAAACCATCAAGATGCTGGTGTGAACTTTGGAATCGCTCCACTTCCAACATTGGATAACGGCGAAACTCCAAAATCCTATTCAGGCATCAAAGCGTACTATGTAAACAGTTATTCCAAATATCCCAAAGCAGCAACTCTTTTAGCTCAAATGGCTTCCAGTGAAGAAATGCTCTTAAAAAGATACGAAATGACAGGCCAATTGCCACCAGCGACTTCGCTCCTTGAAAACGAAACCATCCAAAAAGATGAAGTGTCCATGGCTTTCTTGGAACAGGCGAAAAATGCTGTACCGATGCCAAATATCCCTGAGATGCAAGCTGTATGGGGACCAATGGAAACGGCTTACACATCCATCTGGAATGATGGAACCGACTCGAAAAAAACGTTTGACGCAGCCAAAGAACAAATTGAAGATGCAGTGGCCACTCAGAATAAGAAATAAAGAGGTCATCTATCAAAAGAGCCGATATCCAGGTAGTGAGATATTGGTTCTTTTTTTCTAAGAAGGGAAAAAGGAGGTTAAAAACAAATGAAAACACATGCCAAGAAAAGCATGATTCTTTCTTTGCTGCTTATGGGACTTGGGCAATTGTACAATCGACAGTACATCAAAGGGATCTTATTTATCTGTATGGAGCTATACCTTGTAGTGTTTTGGACATTACCGTTTCGAAATGCTATGTGGGGGTTGGCCACATTAGGGGAAACGGTGCAGACCCGTGTGGGATTTGAAATTCAGCAAGGGGATCACAGCATCTTCTTGTTAATCGAAGGAATCATCTTTTTAATTTGCGGATTGTTCTTTGTATGGATGTATTATTTGAATGTGAAGGATGCTTGGAAAGTCGGACAATGGCGAGATCAAGGGGGAAAACCAAACTCATTCAAAGAAACCCTCCGTGTCTTAATAGATAAAGGATTTCCTTACTTTTTGCTCACACCATCCATTGTATTCACGGCCTTTTTAACCATCTTGCCTCTGATTTTTGGAATTGCGATCGCTTTCACAAACTATTCAGGACCGAACCACTTGCCGCCTGCTTCTCTAGTGGACTGGGTGGGATTTCAAACCTTTGTGGACTTATTTAACTTGAAAACCTGGAACCGAACGTTCATCGGCGTCTTCGGATGGACGATTCTTTGGGCAATTTCAGCCACGGTTACCACGTTCTTTGCCGGAATCTTATTTGCGGTTCTCTTGAATTCAAAGGGAATCAAATTTCGGAAATTTTGGAGAAGCATTTATATCTTGCCATGGGCGATTCCTTCGTTCGTCAGCATTTTGATCATGAGGAACCTATTCAACGGGGAATTTGGACCTATTAACCAATATTTGGAAGTCATTGGACTATCCAGTATCCCGTGGCTTAGCGACCCGATGTGGGCGAAATTCGCGCTTATCATGGTGAATGTCTGGTTTGGATTTCCGTTCTGGATGGTCTTGATGAGTGGCGTCATGACGAGTATAGATCGTGAATTATATGAGGCGGCGCAGGTGGATGGGGCAAACGGTAAGCAACAGTTCTGGAAAATCACCATGCCGATTGTCATGTTCTCTACCGCCCCCTTACTTATCATGCAGTTTGCGGGGAATTTTAATAACTTTAACCTAATTTATCTCATGACGAATGGAGGACCTGTGAATGTGGATTACAGTTATGCAGGCTCCACAGATATTTTAATCAGCTGGATTTACAAACTGACCCTCGACCAAAGCCAATTTAATATGGCAAGCGTTGTGAGCATCCTGATTTTCATTGTTATTGCCATCATTTCGGTTTGGAACTTCAGACGAACGAAAGCATTCAACGAGGAGGACATGATGTCATGAAACAAAAAACACGTGAACGAATTTCATTCGTGTGGAAACATTTTCTGCTTCTCGTGGTGGCCATCTTCGTGCTTTATCCAGTTGTATGGATTCTCATGGGAAGTTTGAATCCTGGGGATTCCCTATTCAGTGCACAGCTTCTTCCTGGGATGGAATGGGGTCTCTTTTGGGAAGGGGTTCGGAATTTTGATTTCGCTCAAATTGCCCAGTCCGTAAAAGGAATCCGTTTATCCCTAGATCATTTTGTCTATTTGATTCAGAAGACCGAGTATGTGACATGGTATAAAAACACCTTAAAAATAGCACTATGGAACATGGTCATTTCGACCTTTTTAGTGGTCACAGCTGCTTATGCGTTTAGCCGATTCCGCTTTCCAGGCCGGAAAGAAGGATTGATGGCTATGTTGATTCTGCAAATGTTTCCCGGATTTATGGGGATGATTGCTATCTATATCCTGCTTTTACAAATGGGATTATTGGACAATCACTGGGGACTCATATTGGTTTATGCAGGCGGATCCATTCCGTTTAACGCCTGGCTTGTGAAAGGATACTTCGATTCCATGCCTCGCAGTTTGGAGGAAGCTGCGAAAATTGACGGAGCAGGTCATTTCACTATTTTCTTTAAAGTGATGATGCCATTGAGCGTTCCAATTCTCGTCTTCGTAGCGGTTTCGAACTTCATCGGTCCGTGGATGGACTTTATCTTCGCCCGACTGGTTTTACGATCTAATGAAAATAAAACCTTAGCGATTGGGTTGTTTGAGATGGTGACGGGACGAGGAAACACGGAATTTACGACATTTGCGGCTGGAGCAGTGCTTGTTGCACTCCCTATCACGATTATCTTTATGGCGTTCCAAAAATACATGGTAGAAGGGTTGAAGGCTGGGGCGAATAAATAAGCCCCAAGCCCCCTTACGATGGCAGGTATTTTGAGAGCAAAAATTGTTCGGCATTTAGTAGAATCACGAAAGAACATGATGCCGTAATATTGGTTGGCCATTGATTATTCATTAAGTTCATTCCAAATTGATTTCAGAAAATAAACTGGTTTGTTCAGTTATGCTAAAGAAATGTTATCAATCTGCTGTAACTCTTCTTCTGTGAATGTGATATTTTTTAAAGCTCCAATGTTATCAAGAATCTGGCTAGGTTTGGAAGCTCCTATGAGAACACTGGTCACAATTCCATCTCGCAAAATCCAGCTTATCGCCATCTCTGCAAGTGACTGCCCTCGCTCCTCAGCTATCTCATTGAGTTTTTTAATTTGAGTTAATCGGTCTTCGGATAAGGCAGAAGCATTTAAAAATCGTCCATCCGTCTTTATTCTACTGTCGTCCGGAATTCCATATAAATATCGATTGGTTAACATTCCCTGTTCCAAAGGACTAAACGCAATAATACCTTTTTTTAACTTTTTAGATGTATCTTTCAAATCATTTTGTTCAATTGTTCGATCAAAAATTGAATACCTATTCTGATTTATAATAAATGGGCAATGTAATTCTTGTAAAATTTCAGTCGCCTTTTCTAACGTTTTTCCATCGTAGTTTGAGAGACCTACATATAATGCCTTGCCACTTCTAACGATTTGGGCTAGCGCATTCATCGTTTCTTCCAATGGTGTGTGGGGATCCATTCGATGATGGTAAAAAATATCAACATATTCTAATCCCATTCTCTTTAAACTTTGGTCGAGGCTTGCAATAAGATATTTTCGGCTTCCCCAGTTTCCATATGGACCATCCCACATATCATATCCTGCTTTAGTACTGATGATAAGTTCATCACGATATGCTGCAAAGTTTTCTTTCATAATAAGTCCTAGATTTTTTTCAGCACTCCCAGGTTCTGGTCCATAGTTATTTGCTAAATCAAAGTGAGTAATTCCATTATCAAAAGCGGTAAAACAGAGTTGTTTCATATTTTCATATGAAGCTGTATCGCCGAAATTGTGCCAGAATCCTAATGAAATAGCTGGTAATTGAAGTCCACTGTTACCACAGTGGAAATATGTCATAGATTTATAACGTTGTCTTGATGCCTGATACATGTTTTCCCTCCTATATTAAATACTCTTACTTTACTCAGCGTAGCCTTCAAGTAGACTTGAAGTCAAGCGTAGTATTTTGTTTTTTAAGAGTAATTTAAACATTCTAAATTTATATGGAGGAAGGGGAGTCTATTCGAGTATGGAAGAATTCTTGGGGAAAACTATATGATGTGTAGATAGTATTTCTACTACCTTCTCTATAAGTGAATCTCTCTGTTTTAGAGGTGTTAGAAAATCTCCTAATATACTCCTTTGTAAGATAGATTAACATTGTCTTTTCTTGTTCACAGTTCTTCATTTAGCTTTTCAGCATGCTTGATTTTCGGTTTGTATTTTTGCCCAGTCAGTTCCTTTGCAACAAGGTGAAAATTATCCTCTGTAATTAGCCAGATTTATAATCGGTAATCCCGCTATCTAAGAGGTACGATATACATTGCTATCTAGTTTAACGAGTAATAAATAGGTACACAGGTGTTGTTCTCCTACTATGAGGGATTGGAAATGCGAATCTTTTGTGTGGTTGCCGGTAAAATATGATAATCTGCAAGTATATAGGGACCTGGGAGGGATACTGGATGGAGTATAAATTATTGGCGGTTGATTTGGATGGAACCTTGTTGAACGCGAAGATGGATATTGACAAAGAAACGATAGAGGCCCTGCATGACTTTAAATCAAGGAGAGGAAAGGTAATCATCTGCAGCGGAAGAACGCCTTTGGCGACTAGGTGGATTGCGGAGGCTATCCGTTTATCCGATCCAATCATTGCCTACAACGGAGCTGTTATACAAGGGCGGGACGGGAAGATTATTCAGCAATCTACCTTTAAAAAAGAAAGTCTGTTGGCCTTTATAGATGCGTGCCAAAGCTATGGGGTATATGGGCATTTGTATGAGGGTGACTGTTTACTAGTTCCAGAGAAAAATAAGTGGAATGAAAAATGGATTGAGAATAATATCCTGCCTTTACAAGGAACCGGTGCAGAAATGGGAGGATGTGAACGATTCCGGGCTCAGTGCGAAATCAGGCTGTTTCATTCTTTCGATGAATATGTGAAAGAAAACGAACCTGCCATTCAAAAGCTGGCTGCTTTTCGGAAGGAACAAGGAGACTATGAGGGATTTATGGATCGGCTATTCAACATGGAAAATCATTTTGAAGTGAGCAGCAGCTTCGGTTTCACAAGCCTTGAAATTACTCCACCAAAGACTACTAAGGCTTCTGCTTTAGAATATTTGGCAAAAAGGCTTGGCTTGGATATGTCTGAGGTGGCTGCGATCGGTGACAACTTTAACGATAGACAAATGCTCCTTTCAGCGGGACTTGGCATTGCTATGGGAAATGCGCCGGAGGAAGTTAAGGAAGCAGCTGATGCTGTGACCGAGCCTAATGACCGAATGGGAGTAGCGCATGCAATCAAAAAATATATACTATAAAAAGGTTTTTTTAGCATATCCTATGTAGTTCTGCATATGAGAATATGCTTCTTTTTTTGGATTAGAATGAAATAAAATTTTAAATATTCAATAAAATTATTGAATATCAATTTCAGTTGGAGTATATTGGAAGTGTCGAGTTACTAGTAAATGGTAATCGCAAAAGGAGCTACCTGGAGGTCTTATTAATGAAAGAAAATCTTAATCTATTAACCACGGAATCACGCAATGATCGAAGTATGCAGATAGACACTTCCAGTCCGATGGAAATTCTGCGAATTATGAATGAGGAAGACCAAAAAGTAGCCGCTGCAGTTCAAGAGGTTTTACCAGATGTTGAAATAGCCGTTCACTTTGCTGTTTCATCTTTCCAAAATGGAGGGCGCCTTATCTATATGGGAGCCGGGACTAGCGGAAGGCTTGGTGTACTCGATGCTGTTGAATGCCCGCCGACATTCAGTACCAAGCCAGAGATGGTACTGGGTATTATCGCCGGCGGAGAAAGCGCATTCATAAAGGCGGTTGAAGGAGCGGAGGATAGGCCGGAGGATGGCGAGAAGGATTTAAAAGACATCACCCTTACTGAGAATGATACGGTTATCGGTATTGCTGCAAGCGGCCGGACACCATATGTTATTGGTGCACTTCGTTACGCACGGTCGGTAGGAGCCAAAACAGTGGCACTGTCGTGTAATAAACAGGCTAGAATCAGTGAAGAAGCAGATCATGCCATCGAGGTGGTCGTAGGTCCGGAAGTGCTTACGGGATCTACTAGACTGAAATCTGCAACCGCTCACAAAATGATTCTAAACATGATTTCAACCTCTTCAATGGTTTTGCTCGGCAAAGCGTATGAAAACTTAATGATTGATGTCCATGTCAGCAACGTGAAGCTCAAAGAAAGAGCTATCGGCATTATTAGCAAAATCGCAGGAGTAAGCTATGAAACAGCGAGACAAACATTAGAGGATGCTGATCATCAAGTAAAGGTCGCCTTAGTCATGCTTAAAAAGGATATTAAGAAAGAAGAAGCGGCTCTGATTCTGGAGCAATCTGGAGGGTATGTCCGAAAAGCCATTGAAGCCGAGCTCTCAGATTGATTTAAACACAAGTAGGTGATAATAAGTGGTTTCCGGAGTATTGAAAATGGTAGTAAACAGGGTAGAACACTTGCCTGCATCTGAACGGAAAATTGCTGAATATATACTGGAAAATCCGTATGAGGTTGTCAATTGTAAAGTCAATGAATTGGCAGAAAAGACGAGTTCAAGCGGGGCAGCGGTCATCAGGCTATGCAAGTCACTGGGGCTGAATGGCTTCCAGGATTTGAAGGTCCGTATTGCCGGTGATCTCGGCAGACCGGAGGAACCGGGATACAGAGACATTGAACGGGATGAAACCGCCGAGATGATCGTCCAAAAGACTTTGAATAATAGTATACAAAGTTTGCGTGATTCCTCTGAAGTAATCAACTACGAAGAACTAAAAAAAGCGGTCGATGTGCTGTTGAAAGCGAAAAATGTCCATTTCTTTGGAATCGGGGCATCATCAATCATCGCCGTGGATGCGCAGCAAAAACTGCTTCGGATCAATAAAAGCGCAACAGCATTTTCGGATGCGCATCTTGTAGCAACATTGATTGCTAACGCCGAGCTGGATGACGTGGTGTTCACCATTTCGTTTTCTGGTGAAACAATCGAGGTCATCGAAGTTACAAGACTCGCAAAGGAACAAGGTATCCAAACAATCAGTTTGACTAAATATGGGCCCTCATCGGTTGCAGCATTAGCCGATATTAATTTATATACATCCTATTCGAAGGAAGCTCCGTTCCGGAGTGCGGCCACTTCTTCAAGGTTAGCTCAGCTGTTCATGATTGATATTTTGTTTTTGAGCATGGCGACAGAGCAATATGAAGAAACGGTCAGAGCCATCGATAAGACGAGAGAGGCTATAAGATTTATGAAAGGCAAAACATACAAATAATCAGTTTTTGGGGGGAAAGAAAATGGCTGGTCAAGATTACAAAACTCTGGCTAAAAAAATCTTGGAGCAGTTGGGCGGGGCGAAGAATATTAAAGCCTTTACGAACTGTATGACACGTCTTAGAGTCACACCTTATGATGAATCACTCGTTAACAAAGAAGCCATAAAAAAAATCGATGGAGTTCTCGGCTTTGTTGAAGAAGAAACGCTGCAAATCATTCTGGGTCCTGGGCATGTCAATAAGGTAACAGACGAATTTGAGAAACTGCTCAAAGAATCAGGAGACATCAATCTTAATGAGCGGGCTTCCAGCCTGAAGGGTGAGCTTAAAAAGAAAAACAGCACGCCGTTTAAGCTCTTTTTGAGAAAAATTGCTAGTATATTTATTCCTTTGATACCTGCGTTAGTAGCTTCCGGTTTGGTCAATGGTATTTCTAAGGCTGTCATTCAAGCAGGATGGTTATCGGCTGAATCACAACTTGCAATTATTTTAACAGTTATCGGTGGAGGTTTATTCACCTATTTAGGAATCTTTGTAGGGATCAATACAGCGAAAGAGTTCGGTGGGTCCCCTGCACTTGGCGGGTTAGCCGCTATATTGATTATTAACCCTGCTGCTGCCCAGATTGTCTTGTTCGGGGAAGAATTACTGCCTGGGCGCGGTGGTTTAATCGGGGTCATGTTTGCTGCGATATTTATGGCTTTTATTGAGAAGAATGTCCGTAAGTTTGTTCCAGCGTCGCTTGATATTATCATGACACCGACTATTGCCCTTTTGCTTACAGGTATTATGACGTATCTGGTATTTATGCCTGTCGGGGGATTTGTCTCTGATGTGATTACAGATGGATTGACTGCGGTGCTTGATTTTGGAGGAGCTATTGCAGGGTTCGTTCTTGGAGCGACATTCTTGCCATTGGTCGTGACAGGTCTGCATCAAGGTCTCACACCTATACATTTGGAATTACTCAATACAATCGGTGATGACCCATTATTGCCTATTCTTGCAATGGGTGGCGCTGGTCAGGTTGGTGCAGCGTTCGCTATCTATATGAAAACAAAGAAAACACGCTTGAAAAGAGCGATTGGCGGGGGACTTCCAGCTGGTATTCTTGGTATCGGCGAGCCATTGATCTTCGGAGTTACATTGCCGCTCGGCCGGCCGTTCTTGACCGCATGTTTGGGGGCGGGCGTTGGTGCAGCCTTCCAGGCACATTTCAATATCGCAACGACAGCAATTGGGGTATCTGGTTTACCGCTTGCATTCCTTGTGAATAATGGTGAGGTTCTGCTTTACTTAGTCGGAGTATTAATTGCTTATGTTGCTGGCTTCATCTTTACTTACCTGTTTGGGTTTAAAGATGAAATGGCTGGTGAATTTGATTGATCGGGATTTCCTTTTATTTGAATGATCCTCTGGCTGAGGAACGTATTATCCTTGCAGGCCAAATGGGAGTGAAGCGGGGATTTACCTCGCTTCATATCCCGGAGGAAGCAGGCGAACTGGCAGTACGTGCCAAAAGGCTGCTCCTCCTGGCTAAAGAACAGGGAATCGATGTATATGCCGATGTTTCATTTAAAACACCAGGCCATTTGGGAATCGGAAGTTTGTTTCATCTGAAGGAGTTGGGTGTCACTGGGCTAAGACTGGACGATTTCTTTGACCATGGTTTTATTGCTAGTCTGGCAAAGGAATTTAAAATTGCAGTTAATTCCAGTATACTGTTCGAGCGTGATATAAAGATCCTTCTGGATAACGGACTTAAAAGTGAACAGTTAATCGGTTGGCATAATTTTTACCCTCGGAGGGAAACGGGACTAAGTAAATCGTTTTTCCGGAAGCAAAATGCTTTGTACAAGCGATATGACATTCCGGTCTTTGCTTTTGTACCGGGAGGAGGCGAGAAACGCGGCCCTTTATTTGAAGGCCTGCCGACTCTGGAGAAGCATCGATATATATCCCCTTTTATTGCCGCGCTTGAACTATATAATGAAGGAACGGAATATGTATTTGTTGGTGATCCGGAGCCTGGAGAGGACTTACTTAAAAGGATGGTCGACTTTGATAACGGAAAGATTATCATCCAGACAGAGCAAGGATTCAGAAATTATGGTGAATACCGTTTGCGGCCGGATGCTTCCAGGGACGTTCTTCGTTTTATGGATACAAGGGTTGCGGAATCTTTACCGCCACTGCAAAATAATCCCCGTCCGAAAGGGAGCATAACTATTGATAATGACCTTTATGGACGCTATCGCGGTGAAATGCAGATTACGCTGACAGATTTACCTGCTGACGAACGGCTCAATGTCGTTGGAAGGGTGGCAGAAAGCGATTTGCTGATTTTGAATCATGTGAAGCCGGGTATGGTTATTGAATTAGTATAGGAATATTGTAAACTCCACCCAACAATGGGTTGGAGTTTTTTTTTGTAGGGAGACATGGCTCATGATAAATGCTTTTCTCTTCGACGTATTTATATCGTATAGAAAAAGTAGCCCTCTTTCCTGCTAAATAAAGCCATTTAGACCTTACCAGCATATACTGTCCATGAAGGAGGGAGCTAAAAATGTCCTTTATTGGCATCCTGTTTGTTGGTGGCTTTATTGGTTGGATTGCGGGGTTACTTATTCATGAAAACGTTCACAACGGGATGATAGGGAATTTCCTGGCTGGCATAATTGGTGCGTGGATTGGTACAGGGATTCTCAGTGAAATGGGTCCTGAAACTGGAGGATTTTATCTATTTCCAGCATTCACAGGTGCTCTTGTCCTTACCCTAATTGTGAGCTTTATTTTAATAAAGACAAGTAAATGGTGAAATTATATAATCTGTCTCCTCAAAATCTGATTTTGAGGCTTCTTTGCGTAGTATAGGTATTTTATTAAGCTATGCATTATAAGTTATTTTACCAAATTTTGTACCTTCATTTTAAGAGTATAGCTTGGTTTAATGGTAATGTTGTTTGTTTACGTATTATACAAAAAATAATGGCGGGCAAACTAATGGTGCTATTGCAAGGAGGAAGATATGAAAGATAGACGTTTTAAAGTAGCCCATAGGGAAGCAATCATAGGTGTCGTACTTATCATTATAAATTTTATCTGGTGGTTTGGATTTGCGTATGGGCTAGGGTCGGGTAGTCCGGAGGGATATACATATATTTTAGGTTTGCCAGCTTGGTTTTTTCTAAGTTGTGTAGTCGGCTTTCTTGTTATGGTAGTCCTTGTTACTCTTACTGTCACATTTTTGTTTGAAGAAGTATCCTTTGATGTAGATGACGAAGAGGAGGAGCAATCATGAAGTGGGAAGTCATTGCTCCTTTATTGATCTTTTTAGTTATTATTTTTTATATAGGATTCTGGGCAAATGGAAAATTAAAAACCTCTGATTCTTCCTTCCTGCAGGAATATTTTCTTGGCGGGAGACAATTAGGCGGGTTTGTGCTTGCAATGACTATGATGGCAACATACGGTAGTGCTTCGAGCTTTATTGGCGGACCGGGTGTTGCCTATACACGTGGACTCGGATGGGTTTTACTATCTATGGCTCAACTGGCAACCGGCTATTTTGTATTGATGGTCTTAGGAAAAAAATTTGCGATTATGGCCCGTAAGTATAAAGCGATCACGATCATTGATTTTCTAAAAGGCAGATATAAAAGTGATACGGTCGTTATTATTTCTGCCGTCAGTATCATCATTTTTCTATTCGCTTCGATGACTGCCCAATGGGTTGGAGGAGCGCGTTTGATTGAATCCTTAACAGGTCTTTCATATAAGACAGCTCTTTTTATATTCGCCGTTTCAGTTTTAATTTATGTGATTATTGGCGGTTTCAGAGCTGTCGCTTTAACAGATAGTGTTCAAGGAGTAGTGATGTTAGCCGGAACCGTCATCCTTTTAATCGCCACCATTATTGCTGGCGGAGGAATATCGAACATTATGTCAGACTTAATGGCTGAAAACCCGAACCTAATTACTCCTTTTGGTGCAGAACAAGATTTAACGCCTTTATATGTCTCATCTTTTTGGATTTTAGTTGGTGTAGGCGTTGTGGGTCTACCGCAAATCAGCATGAGAGCGATGTCCTATAAAAATTCGAAGGGAATGCACACAGCGATAATAACCGGAACAATTGTAGTAGGTACTGTGATGCTGGGAATGCATTTAATTGGAATTTTAGCGCGTCCTTTGATACCTGGGATAGAAATAGGTGATATGGTAATGCCTACATTGACTATGGAGGTCTTGCCATCATTTATTGCTGGGATTGTCTTAGCCGCTCCCATGGCTGCAATCATGTCCACAGTTGATTCTCTTTTAATATTGGTAAGCGCAACTATAGTAAAGGATGTATATATCAATTACATAAAAAAAGATGCTACTGAGAAGCAGATTAAAAGAATCAGCTTTTGGGTCACATCAGCAATCGGAATCGCTGTTGTATTATTTGCGTTGAGTCCACCGGATTTAATTGTATGGTTAAACTTGTTTGCATTTGGAGGCTTAGAATCAGTGTTTATATGGCCAGTTATTATGGGATTATATTGGCCAGGCGGGAATAAATACGGTGCGGTTTCATCTATGATTGTAGGGATGGGCAGCTTTATGATTATAGATCGTTTTTATCCAAATCCTTTCGGGATGCATACGGTCGTACTGCCGATTGTTTTATCGTTTTTTACCTATGTTTTAATGAGTAAACTGACGAATGCAAAACAACATTATCTATTCAATAACAAGTAAGATAATCGCACAGTCAAGGGCGGTCTCAATATTTAGATCAATCAAGCAAAGAATGCAGAGTAAGAGCATGCTTTGCTTTTTCTTTTATCCAAGATCAGATAACATTGGAAAAGAAAAAGGAGTAGTCGTCCTTTGAAAGAAGATACAACAACAATTCAAGCTGACAGTGCATATTTACTCTTTACTTTCTAATACTAAATGAGAGAAGGAGGGATCGTATGCCGAAAAGAAAGCATGATGCAGCTCAAAAAAGTAAACAGGGGTTTGATTCCAGTAAAACGGATGCTGAATTCTCTGAGGAATTTGGAAGTGCCAACGCAAATCAAGCCTATAAGAATAAATCTAAAAAGGCAAAGAAATTATAAAATAAAGGAAATAGAGCGGTATGTGTCAGGTTCATAGCCGCTTAGTCTTTTAATCGGAGGTATATATATGTCACATTCAAAAAAAGAAGAAGAAAGACACTGGAAGCAACGAAAAAATTCACAGCATCCTCATGACGAAGTAAAAAGTTATAAGAAGCTTGGTGAAGAAATAGCAAAAATAACAAAAAAATATGATGAATAATGACATAAAAACACATGGACCATCCATGTGTTTTCTTGAGCATTAAATGAATTTTATACTAATCACTTTTCTGATATAGTAAAAGTATAAACTACAATGGGGTGATATACATGTTAAAGAAAATGGCTTCTGATGCATTGGGTTTGTCTGACGTAGGTGTTATTATTCCGCCGGAAGATTATGACAAAACGGATGCAGACGACTATGTTATGCACGAGGATAATGAGAAGATTTATTTCATTATCAAAACGAAGGCAGACGAATATTGCTTTACAAATCTAGCATTAATTCATGTAGATGGCGAAAATGCTGTCTCATCTAAACGTTTATTAAAACGATACCCATATTCTCAGTATAAGATTTCAAATGTCATGCTTGAAACTGCAGGGCGATTAGATTTGGATACAGAAATAAAGTTTGATGTAGGAGATGTTCATTTTGATATTGACGTCAAGAAAAATCAAATTGAAGAATTAAAGGATTTGTATAAAGCATTACTGCGAATTGAGGAAATCACGTATGAAAACTCCATTCAAATGAATTATGCCAAAGAAGGACTCGATCGAGCGGTTCAAACACTCCAACATTCAAGATCTGAGGAAGCTTCATTAACAGGCACATATAAAGGGATAACTGAATTTACATTTGAATGGTTAAAATCCTCCTATAATGAATATCATATGAAAGATTTTGGTGCAGTTTTTGAAAAATACATTAATAATTAATTTTGCCTGGATAGAGTGCAAATTTATGAATAAATAACTAAAAGGGGAGTTCTAAAGTCTATTTATTTTAGGACTCCTTCCTCTTTTACTAATTCTTCTGGTACCCTCAATAACTTACTCCAATAGAAGACTCATAAATAAATGTAAGTTAACATACTAGGGATGATGAATCCTTGAGCCAATGCACTCGCATCTGCTGTCTTCCCATTTTCGCCTCATAAATAGTTTAGTCCACTTACTTATCGAACTTATCGACTTTCGCTTCGATTTGCGGAAGTATACACTGACGTATTTTAATTTCTTCTGCAACGCAGAGGAAAATTCCAATTCCAAATTAACTAATTTCCTCATAAATACACCATAGAATACATAATCGGGTCTATTGGAAATAAGAGGTGGTTGTCCTCTTATTTTTCATTAAATCTGAAACTCTTGGGACAATTCATTAATAAACGATATAAAATCTTGTGGAGAGCCATATAATCGTATGAACGGCAGGAGGATGAATACCAATTTTATAAGAATGAAGTAAATTGGAACTTGTCGGCAACTATCAGGAGAAACGACGGAGTCTGTGGAAGAATATTTCTATAATACATAAAGGGGAGGATAGGATGGCTAAGAAATATAAAGTGATGATTATCATAGCAGCTGCGGTATTGATATTAGGGATAGCGGCCTTTGCAAGTTATAAATATTACTCAGACGCGGAAAACAAAATTGCCAGGGTCGCCAAGAATAAAGTGGAAGATGCTTCATCAAAGGATGAAACTTTTGAATTTATTGGGCATAGCAAAGTCGAGTACAACAAGGATGAAGATTATTATGTCGTGAGCGGATTCATGGAAGTCAATGATGAATATGAGGCTGGACGCAGAGTGATGTATATAGTAATAGTTGAAGAGAACATGGGGGAATATCAAGCTACAGAAGTGGAACGAACAGATGATGAAGTAAAATATGAATTCGTGGATTATTTCTCCGATTATGAGGAAGAGGAAGATGAGGAAGATGATTATTGAACCAGTCTGGTACTAGGCTGGTTTTTTATTTATAAAAAGGGAGGAATATAAAACTGTTGATTTATGGCTCATCATTTTAAGCAAAGTAAATTCTTCTTTTTATATCAGTATACATACCCAAATTATGGAACTATAGATTAATATAAGAGTATAAACGTTTATCAAAAAGGGGGAAATACATTGGAGTTCGGAGCGATTGTTATTGGGGCTGGTTTGGCCGGTTTGGTGGCTACAGCAGAAATTGCAGATGCAGGGAAAAAGGTATTATTGCTGGATCAAGAACCTGAAGCTTCATTAGGCGGACAAGCTTGGTGGTCATTCGGTGGTTTATTTTTAGTGGATTCCCCGGAACAACGCCGATTTGGTATTAAAGATTCTAAGGAATTGGCTTGGCAGGATTGGATGGGTACTGCAGGGTTTGATCGAGATGATGAAGATTATTGGGGTAAAAAATGGGCAGAAGCGTATATTGACTTTGCTGCTGGGGAAAAACACGCCTGGCTTCAAAAACAGGGTGTTCGCTTTTTTCCTGTAGTTGGTTGGGCCGAAAGAGGAGGTTATTTGGCTGAAGGACATGGTAACTCAGTACCAAGATTTCATATTGTTTGGGGAACAGGTCCAGGTATTGTAGCGCCTTTTGAGAAAAGGGTAAGAGAGCATATTAAAAATGGATTAGTTGATTATCGCCCTCGCCACCGTGTAGATGAACTGATAAGCAATAACGGGATAATTCATGGGGTAAAGGGTTCGATACTGGCAGCCAGTTCGGCTTTAAGAGGTGAGAAAAGCAACAGGGACGTTATTAGCCATTTTGAGTTTTCAGGTAAAGCAGTTCTTGTATCGAGCGGCGGTATAGGTGCCAATCATGATTTAATCCGTGCAAACTGGCCAGAAAGGCTGGGGCCGCCTCCAAAGAACATGATTTCAGGGGTCCCGGCACATGTGGATGGCAGAATGCTGGGGATATCAGAAGAGGCAGGTGGGCGTATTGTAAATCGAGATCGTATGTGGCATTACACAGAGGGAATCAAAAACTGGAACTCGGTATGGGAAAACCATGGAATTAGAATTTTGCCAGGTCCGTCCTCTATTTGGCTGAATGCAACAGGCCAGCGCTTCCCGGCCCCCAACTTTCCTGGGTATGATACACTTGGCACCCTGGAGGCTATCCAAAAAACAGGGTTTGATTATTCATGGTTTATTTTGACACAAAAAATAATTGAGAAAGAATTTGCGCTATCCGGTTCTGAGCAAAATCCGGATTTAACGAATAAAAGTATTCGTAAGGTCTTAAGCAGAGTACTTCCTGGTCCTCCTGGTCCGGTAAAGGCATTTATGGATCATGGCGAGGATTTTGTCATTGCAGATAACTTAGTGAAACTGGTGAAAGGAATGAATGAATTAACAAAAGAGAATCTATTAAATTACGAAGAAATCAAAAGACAAATAAAAGCGAGAGATCGTGAAATGGATCATACATTCACCAAGGATTTGCAAATTACAGCATTAAGGGGAGCGAGAAATTACATAGGAGACAAATTAATACGAGTCGCCAAACCGCATAAAATACTTGATCCTAAAAATGGACCGTTGATTGCTGTTCGTTTAAACATTGTAAGTCGCAAAACTCTAGGCGGGCTACAAACAGATTTATCAGCACGAGTCCTCAATTCTAAGGGTGAGGCAATACCTGGCTTTTATGCAGCTGGTGAGGTTTCTGGATTTGGAGGGGGAGGAGTTCACGGATATCGTTCGCTAGAGGGGACATTTCTTGGAGGCTGTTTATTTACAGGCAGGGTAGCAGGCAGGGCAATCGCTTCTTATGTTTAAAAAAAAGTGAAAAAGGATTAAACCCGAAGAAGGTTTAATCCTTTTTTTGCCTTTGACAGATTAAATGTATGTGTCTTTTAATCCGCAGTAAGCGTCAACTGGGCTGTCACCCTTGAATGGTGATTTACCCATCATTTTTTCTACTAGTACTTCAATTGTTTCTTTATTACCGTCATACGTGTTGATGTATGTTTTCACTTGTGGAACATCCGCTAAGTGGAATGGGTAGTTTACAGAAACAAAGATTGTTGGTACTTCGTGTACATAGAACGGAATATCAGGTGTTCCTTTTAACGCATTCCAAGTCATACGTTGAACAACTTCACCCATTTTAATATTAGCGATATTAATGATTAAATCATATTTATCTGTTAATTCTTTAATAGGGCGTTTTGCTGCATATGCGTTCATGATGCTCTTCATTTGCTCTTCTGGTGGAAGGTCCGCGATTTTATCCATTGGAGATTCGTGAATTTCCACTTCAAAGCCTTGGGCTTCAAGCTCTGCTTTCAGAAGGTCAATTGGCTTAGGTTTGTTACCGCTGATTAATTTACTGAATGCACCTTCAGCTGTTTTAACATTAACTAGTAATACTCGTTTGTATTTTTCAGGAGTAACAGGCCAAATATCTTGTTTGTCTTTTACTAATGTAATGGCAAGATCTGTAACTTCTTTAAATAGCTTAACGTTTTCAGGAAGACCGATTTGTTTAAGTGCTTCTTCTTTCGGCATCATGATTTCAGTTTTCGCTTTTTTGTGAAGTCCTAAAGACGCTTTAAGACCTAAGATACGAGTAAGAGCAGCTTCTAAACGCTCTTCTGTAATAATACCGTTTTTGTATCCGTCCATCATGTAACCAAAGTCTTCATCTGGATCGTTGAAGAATAAGAATAAGTCACAACCAGCTGCAATAGCAGTAGGAAGCATTTCACTGCGTTTCATCGCAGATGTCATTGCAACCATGTGGCTCGCATCTGTAACAACAACACCATTGAATTCTAATTTACCACGTAATAGGTCTGTGATTAGCTCTTTAGAAAGAGTTGCAGGCAGCAAATCTTCATCTTTAAGGCTAGGGTTGAAGTGCTTGGAATAAGCAGGCATATGGATGTGACCAGCCATGATAGAAGGTAGGCCAGCATCAATTAAACCTTTGTATACTTTTCCGAAAGTTTCATCCCACTCTTCCGTAGATAAGCTATTAGGAGCGAAGGATAAATGTTGATCACGCTCATCTACGCCGTCACCAGGGAAGTGTTTAGCAGCTGGTGCAATTCCACTTTCCTGGATACCCTTCATGTAAGCCAAGCTCATTTCTAAAACTTGATCAGGGTCAGAACCAAAAGTACGGCTGGAGATGATTGGGTTACGCCAGTTCATGTGAATGTCAACGATTGGCGCAAAGCTCCAGTTACAACCGATTGCAGAAGCTTCTACACCAGAAACTCGGCCCATTTCATATGCCCATTTAGCATCCTTTGTTGCACCGATTTTAACTTCAAGACCAACTTCAGTACCGTCTGTACAAGCGCCATTACCGCCTGCTTCTGTGTTTGCTGCAATTAGCAATGGAATTTTGCTGTTTTCTTGAAGAATTTTATTTTGATCGTAAACTTCTTCAGCTTTACCAGGATTGTAACGTACAGCACCGATATGGTAGTTGTTTAGCATGCCTGTTAAATATTCTTCAGTACGGCTAGCTCCCATGTTTACGAATAATTGTCCAATCTTTTCTTCGATTGTCATGGAGTTAATTGTGTCTTGTACCCATTTAATATCTTCATCAGATAAATGGTAGGGTTTTGCTTTTAAATCCACTTTAGTCATCCTATGTAATACTCCCTTACTAAATATTTGAGAAAAATTTCTATCATCATGTAGTATGTACGTTTTTTCCTTTATTTATGTTTAGGCTTTCATAATTAAAGACGAAGGCGTCGACCTTCAAATAAATTAGCCATACATTTAAACTACAAAAAAGTAATTTAACTCAACCACTAGTATTCTAGCATACTAGTTTAAGGATTTCTATAGAAAGTTCAATATTTCACAAACTTATTCAGGATTTAAATAATAAAGATTAATATTTAGAAAAGCCATACAATTGTCAAGATACCTATAGGTATAGTGTTTGATAACGGGAATAATGATAATAGAAGAAAAAGGGGGGATAGACGATGATTCTAAGATTTTCAATACTAATCTTACTCGATATCATTTTTGCAATTACCCTTATTGATCAGCAGCTCATATTGGCAGCACTGATTGCTCTTGCCTTTGTCTATTATACAATAGAGCTTGCAGCTGAAATGGAGTTTGACAATGTGGAATTTGAGTTAGTTCACTTATGATTACCTAAGCGATTAAGTGAATTCACAAAGATGTGTATTACACATAATTCATATAAATATCTAAACAGTGGAACGAAAGGGCAGGTATGCTCTTTCGTTCTTACTTGTTAGACTGTTAGGAAATTAACCGACTCGGTTTAATTACCTTATAAAAGAAAAACTCAAAGTATAAATTCAGGATTTTATATTTATTCTACATTCTCTACTCGGTGAGCTAAACGGCTGGAAGCGGCAGCAGCAATCGCCCCAACAATATCATCCAGGAAGGTATGGCATTCACCGGAGGATTTATCATTCAATTTTGCCAGTATGCCTGGTTTCTTTTTATCAATATATCCATAATTGGTAAAGCCGATGGAACCATATACATTCACAATGCTAAATGCTAAAATCTCATCAACCCCGTATAATCCTTCATCAGTCCGGATAATGGATTGTAAAGGTTCTTCAAGCATCCCTTTTTCGGAAAGCATATCTAGTTGTATGCCAGTTAAAATGGCATTTTGGACTTCGCGTTTTGAGAGTACGCGCTCCACATTTTTAATACACTCATCCAATAGCAGATTTTCATGATATTGATGCTGAAGGTATAAAACTAATTCACCAATATCTGTAACTGTCACCCCTCGATCATGCAACCATTTTCTTGCTGTTTGTTCAGTCATATCTACAGGTTTCCCTTTCATACGAAGACACCAACTCCCATGCATATAGTAAGTATAAATCTTGATGTTAACCACATATAACAGTTATCTTGCCCATATACTTATCATAGTAAGCAAGGAATTAGAGGTGATGAACAATATTGTGATGAACAAACAATTACTACACGAACAATATGGAATTACAGTTGATCAAGAAATAAGCAGTGGGGCAATAAACATATATAACGGTGGAGGCAGAGTATTCATGAGCTTTGCCATAAACATGGAAGAGCAAGAGCTCCAGGAACGAAGCAGTTTGGCGTACCATATGCATAACAAAGGGGAGAAGGGAGTATGGCTTCCCCTGTTAAACAAGGAACAAAAGCTATTAACAAAACTGGAAAGTAACGATTATGTGGTTTGTATAAATGAAATGGAAATTCCTCAATCATATGAAGTGGGCAGAGAGCTGGCAATATTTCATTATCGTGGCAGGTCTATTCCGCAACGAATCGTTTTTTGCAGCAGAATCGGAAAATGGAAGGAAATGTGGGAGCAGCGTGTCGATCAGCTTGAACGAGTTTGGAGAGATAAATTGGCAGCAAAGCCACAAAACGATTTTGAAAAACTGTTTATTGACAGCTATCCTTATTACGCAGGCCTTTCGGAAAACGCAATCCAATATTTAGTTGATACTGAAATAGATGAAAACCCGGAGATGGTTGATGCTGGGACCGTTTGTTATGATCGCTTTACTTCAGAAACCTGGGGATCTGGCTCAAATGGCAAATTATTTAGTGAATGGGTTTTTGACCATAGTGCGAGGGATATTGCTGAGTGGATACGCGCTTATTATTTTAAACAGCCAAATACATACCATCAGGGTGTTGAGTCATTTTTGCGCCAATATCAATCGATTACGCCTTTATCAACATTTTCTGCACGGATGTTATTCTCAAGGTTGCTCTTACCGGTTCATTATTTTGAAATTATTGAGCAGTATTATGTAACAAAATCAGAAGGAGAAAAGACTCGTTTGGAGGAAAGATTAGAAAATTTCGTGAAGCACTCTACTATGTATGAAAGAATGCTAAGTGAAATATATGAACTGGCTGGTATACTAAAGGGGAATATCAAAATGGTTGTTCCTGAATGGATCATGAACAGGAGAACTATTTAGTCTATTTTAAGACATTCTTTGAGTGTCTTTTTTGTTTTAAATAAAAATACTCCCGACTGTATGTGCGGGAGAGAAATTTATCATAGGATATCTTTAACAGCCAAATGTAAGCTAGAGTAGCTTTTAGCTGTAAATTTAATTCCGAGGTTTACCATTGTTTGTGCAATTTCTATTCGGATACCGGATAAGCGCGTTTCGATACCGATGAGTCGCAATGCATCAATAACTTTAAATATCTGATGAGCGACCATTGTGTCCGTAATCGGAACTCCTGATAGATCAATAATAATATAACTTAGATCATATTCACTTCCAGCCTGTAATGCTTTTTCCATCAAGTGGCTTGCACGTTGAGTGTCTAATACTCCAATGATTGGAATAATCCCGATATTGGATGTAATCCTAACAACAGGAATAGACAGTTCAAAAGCAGTCCTCTCCGCCAATACGATTCTATTGGAATATTGTGAAGAATAAGAAATACTAAGCCAGTGTATCGCTTTATCAACAACTGAATCGAATTTAGAAATGATTTCATAGAAAACGTCCAGACTTACTGAATATTTTTTAGCTTGGTCCTTGATGATACCGCCAATTTTATCACGATAAAATCTAACTTCTTCTATTGCATCAGCAAGTGATAAATTTAAGTTTATGAGTAAATCAACGGTTTCCTTTCCCCATTCTTTTAAAACTGCAAAGGTTTCGTTTTGCTCTTGGGCAATTGAAAATCCATATATCTCTATAAGGGTTTTTCGCCAAGTTTTAACCATACTATTGATTTCCTCAGAATATGTATTCGTATCGTCTTTAAATCGTAAATCTGCAAGAGTATCTTCTGAAGAGATTATGTGAGTTGAAACACCTTCTAAAAACACATGTATGCTACTATCAATGCTATGCATATCAACAGCTCCTAATTACCGCGATTTATGACCCATTGTTTTTTTGCAAAGAAAAAAACCCTTTAGAAGGATTAATTTTGAAAATATTTAAGCGCATATCCAATAAGCTAATAACCCTTATACAAAGAATGTATATTATTTTCTCTAACATAACAGTTGGAGAAAAAACTGTAAAGAAATACCTATTTACAAAATGCTTCACATTTAACCAAATTAT
Organism: Pradoshia sp. Z6_59; assembly: GCF_058267515.1. Taxonomy (NCBI): domain Bacteria; kingdom Bacillati; phylum Bacillota; class Bacilli; order Caryophanales; family Bacillaceae; genus Pradoshia; species Pradoshia sp. Z6_59. Next base: position 153,955 of record NZ_JBZCPP010000007.1, on the reverse strand, counting down.
CTTAAGATTTGCGTAGTTAGAGATAGAGTAACCCGGTATATGGGTAGTAAATAATTGAAATATGTAGGCAAATATTTTAATTGGAATTGCAGAAGCATACGAGAGGAAAGAGGGACACGCTAAATAACTTAACTTAGGACAGCATTATATTGAATAATAAAAGGAATAAAATGGAATTGAGTATATATTAATTATATACGCATTAACCGAAAAAAATCCTGTTCAGAGTAAGAAGAGGTGTTTGAATGATTATCTTACGTAATTTATATTTTAAACTAACACATATGTCTTGGTTATTATTGACCACATCAACCATATTTTTAATCGTATTCTGTACTCTTATGCTCAGGTTGATTGAACCAGATACGTTTACTACCTATATGGACTCGTTATGGTTCACAATGACGACCATGTTGACGGTTGGATATGGAGACATGTCACCGACTACTATAGAAGGAAGAATATTTACAATCCTATTTTTGTATGTGGTTGGTATTGGTTTATTCGCCACTTTTATCGGAAAAGTTATGGAAAGTTTTACGGTTTACAGAAGACGTAAAGAGGGTGGAGAGCTTATGTATGAAGGAAAGAATCATATTGTTATCATAGATTGGTCACATAAGGCGCAAAACGCAGTTAAGGAAATTTTAGACAAGAATAAAAAGGCGGAAATAGTGGTTATAGATATGCTTGAAAAGCTATCTTATGTAAATGGAAATATCCATTATATAAGAGGAGAGGCCTCGAATGTTGAGGTATTAAAGAAAGCCAATATCCAAAATGCAAAATCTATCTTGATTTTCTCTGATGATCGGATTCAGAATCAAACCTTAACTGACGGAAAGTCATTAATGATTGCATGTGCGGTTGAAAGAATCGCCTCTCATGTCCATACAGTTGTCGAAATTGAAAGAGAAGAGCATGTTGAAAATTTCTCACATATTAATATTGATAAATTTATATTATCCAATGGAACGATTGCCAAGATGGTAGTAGATGCAATGTAAGTGAGATAACAGGCAAGGCATAAATTTAGAGCTAGTAGGTGGATTATTTAAGGATATCGCTTATCTACTGCCGTTTGTTCATGCTGTTGAAGCTGGAAAAGCTACATTAAGCGGAGTTTATAGAAATATGTTTCCGCATCTATGGTGGGTACTTGGCTATGCTGTTATTATTCTATTTATTTCAATATTTGTTTTTAAAAAGAGAACTCAGGAAGTCTAATTATTAACTTAAAATTATAGATGATTAATCATCTGAAATTGGTGCATGGTCATTAGGCCATGCTTATTTTAGTGAAGTCAGAATTTACTAATCCATCAGATAAGAGGATCATTATTCTTCTAGAATTTAAAGTAGCTTTTTCGCATTATTAATGAAGGATTTTACCATATATCAATAGAATTAAATTGGAAAGGAGGATATCTATGAACACATACGGCAAATTATCTTTATTAACAGTAGGCATCTGTATAGTTTTATCCTATTTTATAACGGATACTATGGCATATCCTAGATTGTTCTTGTTAATGGCTACCATCTTATCTATAGCAGGAATCGTCTTTGCTATTTTATCTAAAAAATGGTAAGCATGATTTTTGGTATCCTTCTAAATGCCCTTATATGGGTTGGCTTTTTTATATTAATATTAGTTGTAGGTATAGGTATAAACTAAAGGGCCCTCCTTGTTGATAGTGTATCAAATTAATAATTTTTAATTGCAGACTGCTCTATCTATTTATAAAAATATTCTTTAGGTAGATATCCTTTTTTATTACGTCTTTCCAATCGGAGCGGCGTTTTATTTTTGCTTTCATAATCATATTTTTAACTAATTTTCTAATGAATGATGGTGCTAACACATAGCGAAAGGATTGGAATTATATACATATAAAAAGCCTTTATAGTTTTGATATAATGAAATCCTCTGTTAATTTAATTGAATAGGCGAAAGGAACACTTAAGATATAAAATGATTAGTTTTAAAAAGAATTTAATAAATAATCAGCGAGTGTTTAAGCAAGTTGCATACTTTTCAATCATATCGCTGGTGTTTATTACCACTATTTTATTTGGTTACAACAGGATGTCGACTCTCTTTAGGAAAGAGGCATCTGAATTATTCCCAACTCATATTTGGCTAGAACATGCTCTATATGAAGATCAGCTTGATACCGAAGAATTAACTGACTTTTTGCAAACTATTCCAAAAGATAACGAGTATATCTATGTTTATAATCAAGATACTCAGTCAAAGGCATTATATTATAAGGACACAACAGTACTTGCCGATGACGTTGAAGGCTTCGATGGTCTTTTATTATTATTGTTAAACAAACTGTTAATGCAAGTCGATATAGGGGATGTCTATAATGTGTTTATTAAACAAAATTTGGATCTGAAATTACTTAATGAAAGTAATTCTATTTTAATCAACATCGGCCATGAGGTTAATACAGATGCTTTTAAGGGTGAGATCGTTACTTACCGTAATGTTAGTAATGCTCTCTTGCAGGAGTTCAAAATAGTGACTATTCAATGCTTGCTATTCATCAGTCTATCAGTGCTTTTAATTTTCATTAACTATAAAATTATGAGAAATCTTTACTATACCCCTCTAATAAAAATGAGAGAACATTTTATGAAAATGTCACGATTTCATTTAGAGAGTTTCGTATACAAAAATCCTGTTATACCAGAAATAGAAAAGACGATTGACGCAGTCAATACGACGATGTTGGAACTGCAGGATGGGATTAAAGAGACCAAATCCTTCCTTGATGAAATGGTTCATGAAATTAAAAATCCAGCCCATAATATTAAGAATGAACTTGAATTGATAGAGGATATGCTACCTGAAGCAGATGAGGAAATGAAACAGAAACTTCAATCCGTTATAAATGAAACGGAAAATATCACTTCCTTATTATCTAGCATAAAAATCATTTATGATATGTATTATTTAGGGGGTTCCCCTCCAGATAGTTGGCTGAATCCAATCGAGAAAATCAAACCTATTTTTGAGGAATATAAGAAAAAATACCCTAATCGAGAATTTCATTTCAAGTATAGTATTAACCCCAATATTCATATATGGATTGACCAAGGTTCAATCGAATTGATGATCAGAAACTTGCTTGATAATGCCATAAAATATTCAAAAGAAGACTCCTCCATCTTTATTGGTATCCGTGAGTATAATCAGACCAAAAAGATCGTTATTGAAGTCATAAATTCTGGTTCGAGTATAGATTATAATAATCTTGGAAAGATTTTTGGAAAGTATTATCGTACAAATTCGGCTAAAGCGCAAACGAGTGGAGCAGGTATTGGACTTTGGCTGATTAATAGTATTGCAGACATCTATAATGCCAACGTACATGTGCAAAGTTCAACAAATACCACAGGATTTGCGATTGCTTTTCAGCATTATAAAATTGTAGAACAAAAATCACTTGAGGATGAAGCGATCTCTTCGTAGGAGGTCGCTTTTTTACGTTTCGTTTCTAAATCTTTTATTTTTAAAAGGAATGATCAGTAAGTGTATTTATAAATAGATTGCTTATTATTTCTGTGAAACTCAGGAGATTTATACGATATATTAATTACAGAGTGTTATTTTCCGCTAGAAGTATAGTAAAATAGACTTATAAAAAGGAAATGAGGGATTATCATGTTTGATAAACTGCTGTCATCCATAGGTATCGGTGCTGCCAAAGTTGATACCAGGCTTGCGAAAAAGAGTTATACTGTCGGGGAGACAATCGAAGGGGAAGTTTTCATCAAGGGAGGAAAAAACGAGCAGGACATTGATAATATCTATTTAACATTAATGACCGACTATGTGGTGGAAGTTGATGATAAAAAGGTAAGACGTTCGGTTGCCTTGGACAAAATCTTATTGACTGAGCGCTTTACAATAGCTCCAAATGAAGATAAAGTGGTGCCATTCCAGATAAATGTCCCTTATGAAGCACCTGTTACAATGGGAAGTACCCGTGTTTGGATTCAAACCGGCTTGGATATTAAAATGGCAATTGACCCTCAAGATAAAGACTTTTTAGATATAAAGCCACATCCGCTTGTAAGAGAATTTATAGATGCTGCAGGAAGATTAGGGTTCCGCTTACGTCAGGTAGATTGTGAAAAGACTCCTTCGTATTTCAGAAACGGCTTACCGTTTGTTCAGGAATTTGAATTCAAAGCTACATCCGGTGAATTTGCGAGAAAACTGGATGAACTAGAAGCTGTATTCCAGCTGACAGAAAATGAAGCAAGAGTTTTACTTCAAATAGATCGAAGAGCAAGAGGTTTCTCAAGCTTTTTAGCTGAATCACTAAACATGGACGAATCCTTTGTTAAATTCACTTTTGATAAGTCGGACATTGGCACGCTAGACCGGACATTGGGAGATATCATTAGAAAATATTGCTGATATATGGGTTCGACCAGTCAGATTCAATAAAATTTGACATGGTTTTTATATTTCGATGAAAGAAACTGCTCACTGGCAGTTTCTTTTTTATATAGAAATCTATTTATTTATAAAAATAGTTAGCTGAGAAATTAGATATAAGTAAATGAAACCAAGGATCTCTTAGTTAAGAATATATCCATAGAGGTAAACTAAGCATTAAGAATGAGGGAAATGTACAGAAGTTTGTCATTTTAACATGGAATAATTGATTCTACATTAAGATAGACCTAAGGGTAATAATGAAGTAAGTACTTATGCCGGATGGAAAAATAAGAAAGATGGATGTATTCTCGAGTGAGAGGAATCTATCTAGATACATCCCCAAAGATCCATCTCCGTAGCCTTCATCAACCTTTCTTTCGTTTTGTTCACTCGCTTTGTGATAAAAAAAGAGGAGGAATGATATGAAAAAAATCACCTCAATTGCATTCAGCACGATGATTACTGTGTCTGCATTTAACACATCCGATGGTCTAATGATGACAAGTGCTAAGGGACATTCCGACAATGCCTCATATTGGGACGAACCAGGTCGAATGCTACCGATACTCCTACCTTCAAATGCCAGAATGGCAGGTATGAAGCAGTCTGCACTTGATGACATAGATGTGACAATCGGCCAATACATCGAAAGCGGCTTAATTCCAGGGGCGGTCACCTTTGTGGCACGAAGCGGTCATATTGTTCAAAAAGCTGCATATGGGTTTGCGGCTCTCTATCAGGATGATGGCTTCACGGAAATTGAAACACCTCTTAAAATGAAAGCGGATACAATTTTTGATATTGCTTCTATAAGTAAGCTTTTTACAACTACTGCGGTCATGATGCTTTATGAGCAAGGAATTTTCCAACTCGATGACCCTGTTGCGTTGCATCTGTCACAATTCGCTGCAAACGGCAAAGAAGACATCACAATCAGACAACTTTTAACCCATACTTCAGGTTTTGCAGCTGGGATGCCTCTTTATATGCAAGAGGGCACTCGAGAAAGTCGCATCCAGTCCGTACTACAACATGGTTTGATTAACGAGCCTGGGACCACCTATTTATACAGTGATTTGAACATGATAACGCTTGGGGCGCTAGTCGAGAAATGGAGTGGTCTCCGGCAGGACGAGTTTGTTAAGAAAGCCATCACAGAGCCGCTTGGTATGAAGGATACGATGTATAATCCTCCGGCAAAATTAAAGAAACGTATAGCTGCAACCGAATATCAGTCAAAGATAGGGAGAGGGCTTGTCTGGGGCGAGGTTCATGATGAAAATGCGTGGTCGCTTGAAGGTGTGGCCGGTCATGCAGGCGTCTTCTCCACAGCCAAGGATTTAGGGATTCTCGCCCATGCATATCTAAATGATGGTAAATACGGTAAGATACGCATTCTAAAGAAGAAAACGATTGACTTAATTATGAAGAACTATAACGCTGAGTTTCCAGGAAATGACCATGGATTAGGCTTTGAGCTTAATCAGGGCTGGTACATGGATTCGCTTTCTGACACATTCACCGGCGGCCATACGGGCTACACCGGTACAGCTCTTGTGATGAGTCCATCTAATCAGACTGTTGCTATTTTACTTACAAACCGGGTACATCCATCCCGAAATACACCTTCCATTAATCCTATCAGACGAACATTCGCTAGAGGTGTGGGAGACAGCATACCTATAAATGTGAAAAAGGGACAAATGGCTTGGTTCGCGAGCTATGGAGATCAATTAGATAACACACTTTCAGCTCAAGTGAATTTAAAAAGAGATGCTTATTTGAGTTTCGATACCTGGTTCCGTATTGAAGAGGAGAGTGATTATGGATATTTGGAAACATCGACTGACGGAAAAGCATTTACAAGTATTCAAAGCTTCACAGGAAAAAGCAATGGATGGGAGAAGAAGAATGTCCTCATTCCTGCCGGCACGAAATTTATTCGTTTTTCCTATAAAACTGATGAAAGCGTGAACGGGCGCGGCTGGTATGTTCAAGACGCAAGCATAAAAACAAATGGAAAGAAGGAACGACTGACCTTCGAGAGCAATGGATTTGAACGTAGAACAGATTAAATGGGGAGGTGCTAATATTGAAAAATAGGAAATGGTTCTTGATTATACTTATGATGAGTGTATTCCTGACGGCCGGATTCAGCAGCCAAACGAAGAAACCAGCTAAGCCAAATGATGGTGTGCGAGATATTGTCATCTATCAAAATCTGCATGAGGTTGATAAAACGATTAGCGGCAACAGTGTCAAAATGAAGGCAGTGAACGTCTACCATGATGGTCATTTTACAAAGACAAATAAGGTAAAATGGTCGGTTGCAAATAAACGTATCGCGAAAATCAGTTCTAATGGAACCTTGACGATTACAGGGAAATCAGGAGTGGCAGTCATTCTTGCAACATCGGGAAAAAAGATAGACACAGCTTTTTTGGTGGTGGATAAAAAGGGAAAGGCCACATTTCGTTCTATCAAGCAGAAACGGTATCAGCTTGCTGATTATGCCGTTAGCAAAATGAAGTTAGAAGAAAAAATCGGACAAATGCTCATGCCTGATTATCGGAACTGGGACGGTAGAAATGTGACGGAAATGCTGCCTGAGATAGAACGGCAAATTAAGGATTATGACTTGGGTGGAGTTATTCTATTCCGTGAAAATGTCGTAACGACTGAGCAAACCGCCCGTCTAGTGGATGCGTATCAGCTTGCCTCCGAGAAATATGGGATGCTCATCTCAATTGATCAAGAGGGTGGAATTGTGACCAGGCTGCAATCTGGAACTGATATGCCCGGCAATATGGCCTTAGGAGCTACACGGTCTGGGACAATCACGAAAGATGTTGCGCGTGCCATTGGCGATGAGCTGGGTTCGCTTGGCATTAATACAAACTTTGCCCCATCGCTCGATGTCAACAATAATAGTAACAATCCTGTCATTGGTGTCCGTTCCTTCAGTGAAGACCCGAAACTTACCGCTGAACTCGGAACTGCTTATATTGAAGGCATGCAGGAAACAGGTACGATTGCAACAGCCAAGCATTTTCCAGGTCATGGAGATACGGCTGTTGATTCTCATGTTGGACTTCCAGAGGTTCCATATGAGATGGAGAGGTTAAAGGAAGTGGAATTATACCCGTTTCAGCAAGTGATGAATTCTGGTGTTGATGCCATCATGACCGCGCATATCACCTTCCCGAAGGTAGATGACACGAAAGTCATTTCCAAAAAGACCGGTGAGGAGGTCTCCGTACCAGCTACTCTATCCAACCGCTTTCTAACTGGGTTGGTTAGGGAGGAAATGAACTATGATGGATTGATCGTTACAGACGCCATGAATATGGGGGCTATCACCGAGCATTATGGAACTGTCGATGCGGCCATCATGTCTGTTAAGGCAGGAACGGACATTGTACTTATGCCTGTTGGATTAGAGGATGTTCGTAATGGTCTACTTGATGCAGTAAAAAATCGTGACATTAAAGTAAAGCAAATTGATGCATCTGTAAAACGGATACTATCACTCAAAATTAAAAGAGGCATTTTTAAGGAAGAATCACCAGAGCCACTTGACGAAAGAATCGAAAAAGCGCTTGAGACTGTTGGTTCACCAGAGCATAAGGCGATTGAGAAAACAGCTGCAGAGAAATCGATTACCCTCGTCAAGAATAACAATCAGATTCTGCCTTTAAATGACGTTGAGGAATCCGGAAAGATTGTTGTTATCGGTATGACATACAACCAAGATTTATATAACGCAATTAAAGAAAAGCATGCAAACACTGAGGAGATTACTCTTCCTTCTAACTATCAACTGACAGATGCACAGAAGGAGCAGCTCCGTCAGGCGGATTATATTATTATTGGCAGCCATACATCAAATGTAGCAATGCGATTACCTACCCATCCTCAAATGCAGAGAATTAATGATATTATCGACAACTATGATGCACCTTCTATAGCTGTTGCGATTCGTAATCCATATGACATTATGTCCTATCCTCAGGTTGATGCATATATCACTCAATATGGTTTCCGTACCGCAAGCTTTAAAGCAACTGCAGCGGCCATTTTCGGTGAGATAAATCCATCTGGTAAGCTCCCAGTCACCATACCGAACGGGCAAGAGGAAATTTTATATCCATTTGGCCACGGTTTATCCTACTAATTGATAACTAAGGAGGCTTCATATGCTGAAGAAAGGTTTCGCAGTCCTATTCACATTAATCATGATTTTATCGACAATTTCTTTCGCCCAGGCAGGTCAAAAGGACAGGCATAAAAAGAAGGATTTAGAACTAGGCGTCGACGTTATTCTAAGTGATAAAAAAGAATTGCTGGAAGGTAAAAGGGTCGGTCTCATCACAAATCCGACGGGTGTAGATCAAGAACTTAACAGCATTGTTGACCGTTTCTATGAGGATGAGGACATCAATCTCACCGCTTTATATGGCCCGGAGCATGGAGTTAGAGGAGACGCACAGGCCGGCAGCTATGTTGATTTCTACATTGATGAAACTACAGGTCTTCCTGTATACAGCCTTTACGGAAAAACTCGTAAACCAACACCGGAAATGCTAAAAGATATCGATGTACTTGTATTTGATATTCAGGATGTAGGCGCACGCTTCTATACGTACATTTACACAATGGCATTAGCGATGGAAGCAGCAAAGGAACAAGGAATCCCATTCATCGTCCTTGATCGCCCGAATCCCCTAGGTGGATTGAAAGTAGAAGGACCAATTCTTGAAGCACCTGAATATGCATCGTTTATCGGGCAATACGAAATCCCGCTCAGACATGGAATGACTGTTGGAGAACTCGCGAAACTATTTAACAAGGAATTTGGCATTGGGGCGGATTTAACCGTTGTAAAAATGAAAAATTGGAAGCGTTATATGAATTATGAAGATACAGGGCTAGAATGGGTGCTTCCATCTCCTAACATGCCGACACTCGACACAGCCTATGCTTACCCGGGTACAGGATTAATTGAAGGAACAAATTTATCCGAAGGGCGTGGAACTACGAAACCTTTTGAATTGCTCGGAGCCCCATTCATAAACGGAACAGAGCTGGCAAAGGAGCTAAACAAGCTAAACTTAAAAGGTGTTCAATTCCGAGCAGCCTCGTTCACGCCAACATTCTCGAAGCATAGTGGAATCCTAACCCATGGTGTTCAGGTTCATATAACAGACTATAATGATTTCGTGCCTCTTGAGGCAGGTCTTCATATCATCAAGACCATTCATGACATGTATCCGGATGATTTCGAATTCCGTGCAGAGGACAGCAAAGGAATTTCCTATTTCGACTTGCTTGTCGGCAATGGCTGGATTCGAGATGATATTGAAGCAGGTAGATCCGTAAAACAAATCAAGCAGAAATGGGAAAATGATTTGAAAGACTTCATGAAGCTACGCTCTAAATATTTGCTGTATAGATAAGGGAGGGGAGCTTGAAGGTTTATGCCTTTGAGCTCTTTTTTTGTGGAGAAAATGAGAAATAGAGAAAAAATACACGGAGTACGAGAATTTTAATTACATGTGTAAAATTTATCTATGTGAACAGCTGCTAAAAAAGAAAAAGTGAGTGAAGGCTTGTTTCCTTATTGTTTCTTTACTTCAACACAACTATATGAAAATGAGACTTCCCAGTCATATAAGTTAATAGAAGGCAATAGTTAGGTTGTAAGATCTATCACAAAAGGTTATGAATATTACAAATTGATCGTACATTATGATAAAATTAGGTATATAGTACTAGATAAAAATACAATTGAAGGAGCGAGGGAAAATGAACAAGATAAAAGATATTTTATTTAAACAACGTATACTATTATTAGTAATCATAGTTGTATCACTTATTTTTGTATCATTTTTCATTGGGAATACAAGCGCTTCAACAAAAATTGACCAAGAAAAGTTAAAATATGATGAAATCAATCAAAAGATAAAAGAAAAAGAAGAAGAATTAGACAAAATAAAGACTGATATAGAGATTACTCAGTCTAATTATGATTATCTTTTTGAAGAGTATGAGGAAGCATTAAGTATTATCGATGAAAAAGATACAGCTTTACAAGAAAAGAATGCAGCTTTAGAAGAAATAGAGAAAGCACAAAATGAAGTCGATAAATTAAAAAAGCAAGAGGATGATTTGAAACAGTCATTAAAGGATAAAGAGTCTGAATTAAATTCCTTAACTGGTAAAATACAAGAAGCTAAAGGGCAACCAAAAGTATTAAGTGCAGGTAAATTCACAGTAGGAAAAGACATTCCTGCAGGAAGATATAAAGTAACGCCAAATGGCCAATCACCTGGTAACTTTTTTGTTAATGATGGTATGGATGTGAACATAATCTTAGGTTCTGGTGATTTTGGTGAATCAGAATATGTATTTGAAGCTTTTGAGGGTGACGAGATTGAATTAACTATATCAGCCAAATTTACACCTATTGAATAATAAGTTAATAAATATGAAATTTAAAAAAACCGGATTCTACGAGTCTGGTTTTTTGTTATCGTCAAATCACTTTAATTCCTCTAACTAGTATACCGCTAGTTAATTACTCAATATTATCTCCTATAATTAGCTGTTTTCCTAAGCAACACTTTAACTAAAAATCACTTACATATATTTAAGCAATGAATTAAAGGAATAGCTTTGTGGTAATGTAATGATATGTGTAAATTAACTGAGAAGAAGGTGATGATGTCCATATGTCAAATAATAACAAACCAAATAGACTAATAAATGAGAAATCACCATACCTTTTACAGCATGCTTATAACCCTGTTGACTGGTATCCATGGGGACCGGAGGCTTTTGAAAAAGCGAAACAGGAGAATAAGCCTGTGTTTGTGAGTATAGGATATTCTACTTGCCATTGGTGTCATGTGATGGAGAGGGAAAGCTTTGAAGATGAAGAAGTGGCGTCGATTATAAATGAGCGGTTTATTTCCATAAAGGTAGACCGAGAAGAACGACCTGATTTGGATTCGATTTATATGTCCGTGTGCCAGGTGATGACGGGACAAGGCGGTTGGCCGCTCAATGTGTTTTTAACTCCTGATCAGGTCCCCTTTTATGCGGGAACCTATTTTCCTAAGCATAGCCGGTATGGTCGTCCTGGAATAATAGATGTGATTACTCAGCTACACGATACGTATATTAATGAGCCACATAAAATTGAAATGACGGGTGAGCGGATTAAAGATGCGATTATGCCAACGAAACAGGAGACATCGAGTGAGAAATTAACGATGACTGCAATCAATGCAGCCGTTCAACAATTTAAGCGGGTATTTGATGAACAGTACGGCGGGTTTGGATCGGCTCCAAAGTTTCCTACTCCACATAATTTAATGTTCCTACTGCGTTACTATCATATGACGAAGGATCAGGAAGTATTGAATATGGTAGTAAAGACATTAGAAGGGCTATCAAGAGGTGGGATTTACGATCATATCGGATACGGGTTTTCTCGCTATTCCACTGATGAACTATACTTAGTCCCACACTTTGAAAAGATGCTATATGATAATGCCATGCTCTTAATGGCATATACAGAAGCCTATCAGGTTAACGGAGAAAATTCGCATAAAGTGATTTCTGAACAAATCATCGAATATGTTTTACGGGACATGCGACATCCTGATGGCGGATTTTACTCAGCTGAGGATGCAGATTCAGAGGGTGTGGAAGGGAAATTCTATATATGGGACTACTTTGAAATCTTTGATCACCTCGATGAAGACGTAGCAGAATTATATTGCGCTGTTTATGATATAACCCCTGAAGGAAACTTTGAAGGTGAAAATATTCCGAATCTAATTCGTGAACCAATTGACTCATTTGCTGCTCATAATGATTTAGATCCAGCAGAGGTTCGTAAACAACTGGAGGAAGCAAGGAAAGTCTTATTTAATGTTCGCGAGGAGCGGGTTCATCCACATAAGGATGACAAAATATTGACTGCCTGGAATGGATTAATGATTGCCGCTCTAGCCAAAGCTGGTAGAGTTTACAATCATAATGAAGCACTGGATGCAGCAAAAAGTGCTATCCAATTTATTGAACAGAATTTAATCGTGGACGGAAGAGTTATGGTCCGATACAGAGATGGTGAGGTTAAGCAGGAAGGATTTATAGATGACTATGCGTATCTTCTTTGGTCTTACATTGAACTCTATGAAACGACATTTGATTTATCCTATCTCAATAAAGCAAAAACACTTACGCATCAAATGATTGAATTATTTTGGGATGAGGAAAATGGTGGATTCTATTTCTATGGAGAGGATAATGAGGAATTGCTGATTCGTCCAAAAGACGTATATGATGGAGCATTACCATCCGGCAATAGTGTCGCAACCTTGCAAATGCTGAGGCTGGCTCGTTTAACTGGTGAGTTTTCATTAGAGGATAAGGTACAGAACGTTTTTGACGCATTCGGAGATGATGTCATTCACTACCCAATGGGCCATACCTATATGTTAATGACGTATTTGACGACCCAGATGAAAATGAAAGAAGTCGTTGTATTGGGAAGCGCGGATTCAGAGAATAAAGTTATTTCACATTTACACAAGGAGTTTCATCCACACTTAACCTATCTGGCAAACGAGGATTCCTCTTTATTTAGTGGTGTTGCTGATTTTGCGGCAGGTTATTCCATGGTTAATGATCAGGCAACCTATTATGTATGTGAAAATTTTGTTTGCCACAGACCGTTGACCAGTGAAGATGAAGCAATCGAGCTTATAAATGGCGACAAAGAGTCATAAGTTTTATTAAATAACAGCTGCGCTGGCTATATAAAATATAGGATAAAATAGTACATCATGTTTGGTGTGCTATTTTATTTTGTGTCTTTCCACTACTAATTGTCTCATCTATGATTTATTTATATTATAATGAATGTAAATATTCTATAAATTAAATAAATTGAAATTGAGGGATTTTATGAAAACAATTCAGTGGGGTATTATAGGACTTGGTAACATTGCAGAACGTTTTGCAAAAACAGTGAAAGCAATGGATGGCGTTACTTTAAAAGCAGTCGCATCCAGGACGAAGGATCACGCGCTCGAATTCGGCCGGAAATACGAGGTTGAAGAAAAATTTTGCTATGGTACATATGATGACCTAATACAGGATGAACAAATCGACGCCATTTATATTGCTGTGCCACACCCTTTTCATAAAGAAAATGCGATTCGTTGTTTAAACCATGGAAAAGCTGTGCTTTGTGAAAAGCCTGTTACAATGAATAAAGAAGAAGTTCAGGATGTCATTCATGCAGCCAAAGAGAATAAAGTCTTCTTTATGGAAGCGATGAAATCACGCTTTATGCCAGTTAATAAAGAAATAAGAAAGCTCGTAAAGGAAGGTGCTATTGGAGAGCCTACTTTCATGAGAGCAGAACTCGGCTTTAAAGGGGAATTTGATCCGAAGGGACGGATATTTAACCGAGAACTGGGCGGTGGAGCTTTATTAGATATCGGTATTTATCCTATCTCATATTGCGCTTATTTACTTGGAAATAAACCAAAATTGGTTCAAAGTTCATTACAATATGGAGTTACAGATGTAGATGAGAATGGAACTGTACAATTAAGCTATGATAACGGATTATTTGCTCAAATTTACTGTACGATAAGGGCAAATACACGAAAAGATGCAAGTCTATTAGGCACAGATGGCAGTATTTATATACCGTATTTTTCAAATGCCCAGTCCGCAACAGTCACCACGGCAAATAAAGAATGGACGATTGAAGAACCTTTTGAATTTACTGGATTTGAATATCAAATTCGCGAGGTCGGCCGATGCCTTCAAGAAGGAATGCTTGAGAGTCCACAAATGACTTGGCAGGATTCTATTGAAGTCATGGATATCGTCGATCAAATATTTGCTAATAATGTTTTGAAAGGTTGAGAAGAGAGCCATTAGGCTCTCTTTTTTTAGAGGATTTATTGATTACGAATTGTATTAAATAAATTAAGTCAAGAAAATGGGCAGTAGGGTCACGATTAAACCAACCACTAATAATATCGTTCCAAAAATACGAGATAACAATTCTTCGTCACCTGAGATACCGTTCCACAAAACAAGATTCACTAAGAAGAGGGCTTTATTCCTTAATACCAAAAAACCAATAAACATAATAAAAATACCAATGATGATGGCTGTTAAAGTCTCCATTTTCATTCACCTCCGAAAATATACTTCACACTCTTCTTTATTCATTTTAACATATATATCCAATTGTTCTTATGAGTATGAAGGATTGAGAAGGGCTGTTTATTTGCTCGATAACCCTAAAATGACAAAGATAATAAAAAAATTTTAAAAAAATAAGAACGAAAACCTACCATATATGCGAAAAAAAAACTTGACATAATGGAGCCGCTGATCTCCACTATATTGTTTATTGATTTCTAGCGCGGGTATACCTTAACTGTGAAGCAAGAATCATTCGAACAAAAAATGCTAGGAGGAATTTAACATGAATAAAACAGTATATGGAGTTTATACACAAAGTGCAGAAGTCGTACAGGCTATTAATAGTTTGAAAGCAAAAGGGTATGATGGTTCTGATATTACTGTCGTCGCAGATAATGCAAACAGATTGGATTTAATGGGAAATTACATGATAGATAAAGATGTTAAAACAGTATCAAATGATGAAGATTCCTTTATGGATAAAGTAGCAAAATTCTTTACACTGGATACCAATAATCCAGTTGAAGAAACAATGAGAACGGACTATGGTTTTACTTCTGAAGAAAGCGCACGCTATGCAGAAGAAGTGAACAACGGAAAAATTTTAGTTCTTGTTGATCAGGATGCACAGCTTGGAGATACAATGGGCATGGATCGTACTGAAGATGTGAATGTAGGAGCAAATGCTTCAGCCGCTCTTAATACAACTGATCGTTTGGCGAATGATGATACATTAACTGACGAAGAAAGAAGAATTAAACTTCGCGAAGAACGTTTAAACGTTGATAAAAATGAAGTGAAAACCGGAGAAGTAATTGTTAATAAAGAAGTAACGGAAAGACAAAAAGAAGTTGAAGTACCAGTGGACCATGAAGAAGTTTATATTGAACGCCGTAAAGTAACAGATCAAGATACAGCAAATCATTTGGGAGCTATCACTGACAATGAAGAAATCCGTATCCCTGTGACAGAGGAAAGAATTGAAGTGACTAAAAAACCAGTTGTGACTGATGAGATTGTCATCGGTAAAGAAAAAGTTACAGATACCAAAACGGTTCAAGATACCGTTAAAAAAGAAGATGTTCATGTTGACAAGGATGGTAATCCATTTGTAAATGATCATAATACAACTACTCGTATGGAAGGTGCTTCTGTACAGGATTCATCGTTAACAGATGAAGATACAGACCGTTTAACTACAAAGCCATATCAAAAAAATACGATTGATACGGATAATCTTTAAGATTAATATAGAAAAAGCTGTCTCATTAGAGGCAGCTTTTTTTATATTAAAGACTTTTTAACTTGGCATTGAGTTTATTTACATATTCCATCAATGCTTGATACTCCTCGATGTCTAATCCACATTCCTCAATTTTTGACTTAATGGAATCAATGATAGTATTTTTTTGCTTATATGCTTTTTCTTGCAGAGAGATCATCTTCATGCGTTCGTCCGTCTTAGATCGTTCTTTTATCAGCCATCCGCTATGCTGCATCCTTGAAATAATGGGATTTAACGTCCCAGTTCCCATATTCAGCTTTTGTCCAAGCTCTTTCATTGGAACTTGATCTTGCTCCCATAAGCTCAATAATACTAAGTATTGAGGATATGTTAAGCCAAATGGCTTTAAAACATTAGAATATAGCCTCGTAAATTCATTGGTAGTTTCGTATAAAGCGAAGCATAACTGTTTATTTAATGTAACTTCCTTCTCCATAACCTATCACTTTTCCAATTCTTCCATGATATCTTTCGTAATTTTTTCGGGAGCGGTGGTTGGAGCATAACGCTCGATAACCTGACCTTTTTTATCAATTAAAAATTTAGTGAAGTTCCATTTAATTTTTTTGCTAAGGAGACCTTTCTGTTCAGTCGTTAAATACTGAAAAAGCGGGTCAGCATGATCACCATTTACATCAATTTTCGAAAAAATCGGGAATGTAACACCATAGTTTATTTGGCAAAACTCGGTCGTTTTATTAATATCATCATATTCCTGACTATTAAATTGGTCGCATGGGAAACCTAATACTTCAAACCCTTGGCTGTTAAATTTCTCGTATAACTCCTGAAGTCCTTTAAATTGAGGCGCCAGCCCACATTTACTGGCTGTATTAACGATAAGGAGAGGCTTTCCTTCATAATCTTTCAAAGACTGCATTTTGCCATTTGTCTTTTTTACTTCAAAATCGTAAACACTTTTCATCATATTCCTCCTTTTATATCGTGTACGATATAATTATACAATATATGGTATTTCGAAACAAATTTTAAAGCCTTACGTATAAGGTAATAGAAGGAAATAGACAGGGAAAAGTATAGCTGGTAAACTATTATAAACTTAATAGAGGTGAATGATTTTGGGAAAACGATTGGCGTGTATGCATGCACATCATTCAAATATTCATTATATTGACGAGGCATTCTCACCCTATGAGGTAGACCTTGTACACTTTGTGGATCCAGGTTTAATGAGTCGTTTAACTCATGATTTATCTTTTCAAAAAGAACAAGCTGGAATGAAAATTGCAGAACAAATAAATTGGATGGAGAGCTGTCAGGTAGATGGGATTCTTCTGACATGTACAAATTATATTGCTCTGTTACAGGAAGAACATGTAACATCCAAACTACCCATATTTAAAATAGACGAGCCTTTTTTCGAGGCAATCTGCGGGGTTACTGAACCACAGACTATATTCTTTTCGAATCCAGGAACTGTAAAGGGAACGATGGACCGACTTCATCAATATGCTGCTATAAAGGGTAAGACATTACCTATTAATGTTCATGTTATAGAAGGTACATTCGATTTAATGATGAAGGGGAAGACCGAACAATATAACGAAAGAATAGCGGAATATATTACGTTATATCGTCAAAAATCTCAAGATATCCTATCAGTTGGTCAACTATCTATGTATGATGGTGCTAAACAAACAGGTCTTGAGATTATTAATCCTTTGGATACACTGGTAAAACCGATCGTCCGTGAACTCGGTTTAAATAAACGCCAAAAATAAAATGGAGGTAATCCTATGCTGAAAAAATTATCGAAGAAATCAAAGTTTGCTATCGCTGCAGCCGGATTATATTTAGTATTACCTACAGATGTGATACCTGACTTTATCATCGGTTTCGGCCAAGTAGATGATTTAGCCGTTGCAGGCTTTGTTTTTAAGACAATCTATGAAGATCTTAAAAAATCAAAAAAAGCTATTAATCAGTAACTAATTGAGGAATATGTGATATGGAATGTCCGGCAATTGAGTGTTCGTACAAATCAGATGTAGTTTATGAAAACTTGCTGATAAGATAATTAGCATTGAGAACTGGTTGTTTTCAGATGCGTACTGTAAAAGTGGTTACTCCTTCTAGTATTATGTATAATTGTTAAATTTAGCAGGTAGACATAGCTGTTTGCTTCTTTCATAATGATGGGCGAAGGCTATGAATACTTGATATTATACATAATATAGAGAAAGAAGGACTTATTTTGAGAGCACAAAGAAAATCATTTGGAATCGCGTTACTACTATGGTTTCTTCTCGGAACCATTGGAGCTCATAGAATGTATATACATGAACGTATCCATTATATCTTTTGGTATTGGTTAGCGGTTATGTGTACATTTTCTATCATTCTATGGATTGATCTGTTTAGATTGAAAGGTATGATTGATAGACAGTATTACTACGACTGCGGTAAATATGGGGTTTAAATTTATGTAGTATTTAATGCTAGAGGGGGTTAAGAACCCCCTCTTTGTAGTTTTATTACACTCAATTTATTTTACTTAATAGTCTAAATGGATTATTAAAAGATATATGGCCCTTACCTATATCTGGCTATGTGATTATATATTTCACTAAGGTTTTTAAAACCTGCTTCCTGGGCTTTTGATAGATAATAGCCCCATAAGCGGGCCGTCATGAAGGCATCTCCCAATGCGTGATGTCTATTTTTGATTTCTATCCCACATCCAGTGCATAGATCTTCTAAGGCATTTGAGTTGCTGACGGGATTAAATAGTTGTGTTAAGAATGAAGTATCAAGGATTCTATGCTGGAATTTTGTCCGTGTCACATCCCAGGTGAGCTTGTGCATAAAGCTTTGCTCATGCTGAGAATGATGGGCAACCAGACTTTTAGTCGAGACAAATTTAAAGAAATTCATCAGGACATCTGAACTGTCAGGAGCGGCTTGAAGTTCTTCATCTGTAATACTCGTCAAGGAAGTAATTTCAGGAGATAAAGGGATATCCGTCTTAATCAGTGAATAGAAGCTTTCTCCAGTTAATATTTCACTTCCGTGCATTTTCACAGCACCTATAGAGATCATCTGATCACCTTTGTCAGGGAAAAATCCTGTTGTTTCGATATCAAACACGACCACATCAAGCTGATCAAGAGGACAATTTAAATCGTCCTTTTTACGGGCTTCTTTTTCTAGCTGCCGCAAAAAAGAGATGTTTTGCGGAGAGGCTTGCCCCTGTACACCGGCGAGTACGTTCGAATTAATCTTACCGCCCATCCCTCTGAAAAATTCGATAAAATCATTCATTCCCATTTTTATCATCCTTTGCCGCAAGCTTTTTCACATATTCAGTCAGTTGAATCCCATCCTTGATTATTTCCTTTACATTCCTCTTTTCTACTTTTGAAAGCTTATTCACAGCCAAGAAATGTCCGGATTCATAGTCTGTATGAATTCCATATTCCAGCCGATATGTTAGTAGTTTAGCAAACTGATTAGCATATTTTTCTCGGACTTGTTTTGGTAGTATGGAATCTGGTACACCTTTAAGCCTGTCAATAGTGGCGGTTATATCTAATTTTTCATGAATTGCAAGAATTCTTCCAGCATTCACATAGGGATATATAGCAGATTCCTTTATATTTAAACAGCCAGAATATAGGCCGTGAGTTTCTAAAAGTAACTGTCCGAATACACCAATCGTTTTTTTAATATGCATTGTATTATCCAGGATACGGGTTAATAAATGTTTTTCATCAATTAGTTGATAAGAATACTGTTTTAATTGCCGTATAAACCTTTCCTCGCCCAGAAATGCTCGACTATCCATAAAAGTAAGCAAATAACGAATAGATTCCCATGAAGCATCGTCTATCCAATCATTTAATTGTTGCTGCCACTGGTCGTATGGTCTGCACCAGAAAGGATTACTTGCCATTACTTTACCTTCACAGAGGCTATATCCCGCTTCCATTAAACCCTCGGATATTTCTTTCCCCAGTGCTAAGAAATAATTTCGTACTTCCGGATGGTTATGTTCATAAATGATCCCATGATCCTGATCGCTCCAGATACCTTGTTCTTTTCGACCGGCACTGCCCATAACAAAAAAGCAAAAAGGGGAGGGAGGAGGCCCAAATATTTGGGTTGTCTTATTAAAAGCTATCGTGATGGTCTGCCTTATGATCTCGTCGTGCAGCAAATTCAGTTCATCAGGGCTTAAGGTCATTGAATTAAATTGCTGTATTCGATAAGCCAATATTTTTGAATAGTCCTGATTTTCGGTTTCCATTCAGACGCTCCTTAATGGAAATGATCCCCTGAACTAAGCACAGTTCAGGGGATACCATTTACATGATAGATTTATCAGTTGTTTCATTTTTAAGTAATTCAGGGTAACCATATGCGCCATGCTCACTCATATCCAATCCCATAATTTCTTCTTCCTCCGTAACTCGAAGGCCGCCCATTACTTTTTTCATACCTAACAAAAGAATATAGGATACCAGAAAAGCAAATGCTCCGCATACAACGACACCCAAAGCTTGAACACCTAATTGGCTAAAGCCGCCGCCGTAAAATAAGCCAGCTTTTCCGACAGTGGCCAGCTCTTTTGTAGCAAAAAAGCCTGTAGATAAGGTACCCCATATCCCAGCAGCTCCGTGAACAGAAAGAGCGTAGATAGGATCGTCGATTTTTCGAGCTTCAAAGAAACGGATGCTATAAAATACTAGAATTCCAGCAACAAATCCAATGACTACGGATGCCCATGCTTCAACGAATGCACAGGATGCCGTGATGGCAACCAAACCAGCTAATGCTCCATTTAACATCATGGATACATCTGCTTTCCCCATGACAATCCAAGAAATAATCATCGCAGCTATCGTACCTGCAGCCGCTGCAAGATTTGTATTGACTGCAACAAATCCAAAGAATCCTGCATCCACTGCTACCGTACTGCCGGCATTGAATCCGAACCAGCCAACCCAAAGCAATAAAACACTTAAAGCTGTGTAAACTTGGTTATGTCCATATAAGTTATTAGCTGAGCCATCTTTATTAAATTTACCGATACGCGGTTTTAAAAGGATCGTAGCTGCCAAAGCCGCCATTGCACCCGTTAAATGAACAACAGTGGAACCGGCAAAATCCTGTTTTCCATGATCCGCTAACCAGCCACCGCCCCAAATCCAGTGAGCGATAGGTGGGTAAACAAGGGCAGAGAATAAAATGGCGAAGAGTACATATACACCCATTTTCGCTCGTTCTGCAAATCCACCAAATGCAATGGTTATTGATATTCCGGCGAAGGCTGTTTGGAATAAGAAAAAGACAGCTCCAGATAAACCAACACTTTCTAGATCGTAGCCAGAATAGAAGAAGTCAGATAAACCAATGAATTGACTTAGACCAGCTCCATCCCCAAATATGAATCCAAAGCCCACAGCCCAAAAGACTATAGAAGAGATACCAAATGTAAGAATCGTTTTACCTGCGATGTGACCAGCATTTTTCATTCGAGTGGATCCAGTCTCCAGCAGGATGAAGCCACCAATCATCAGGATGACTAACACCGCTCCCACCATCACCCAAAGACTATTCATTAAAAAAATCGTATCCATAATTCCACACCTTCCTAATAAGTTTTCCTTTACTGTCTGTATTGTCGCATCATCAAGGATGGAAATTCTACAACCATGTAAGGAAACCTAACGTGGTTTTTGGAAAGGAGCGGAAGTTTATTTACAGTATGGGAATAAACCGTGAGCTAGTTGT
Organism: Pradoshia sp. Z6_59; assembly: GCF_058267515.1. Classification (NCBI taxonomy): domain Bacteria; kingdom Bacillati; phylum Bacillota; class Bacilli; order Caryophanales; family Bacillaceae; genus Pradoshia; species Pradoshia sp. Z6_59. The sequence goes on along the minus strand of NZ_JBZCPP010000007.1, from coordinate 132,215 downwards.
ATTTTTGTACACCAAATTGAGCATTTAATTGACCTTGGATCATTTTTTTATGCGTTTTAGCCGCATCTTCTTTTTTCTTTTCCCTGAGCATTTCTTGCCTGATCTCATAGGTCTGTATACCATCTTCAATTTTTTCAGCTATATCCATTAATAGTTCAATGTCTGTAAAAGAGTATTTCCGACTCCCACCATTGTTTCTGGCAGGAAAAATGAGTTTACGTTCTTCGTAATAACGGATTTGCCTTTCCGATAACCCGGTTAATTCCTTAACAACACCGATTGTTATGACTTTTTTATCTTTATATGTAGTCTCCTGGCTCATCCGCAATCCTCCTAAATATAGTAAAATGTACCTTGTGATATTATCTCACATAGATGGAATTAAATATATTGAAAATTCAAAAATCATTACTAAAAATTATTTATAATTTATGAAGCTGTAAAAAATATATGTCAGAACATCTCCCAAACACCTTGAGATTAACTGTAAACAAGTAATAATCATCTATATAGCGATTTATATAACCTTGTTTAGGGGGTGAGGGAGCCATATCTTCATATAAGGATAAGAAGGTTATATCTATAGGCATTGTCAGCGAGCTAACTGGTATTTCCCAACGGAAAATTCGTTATTACGAAGAACGCGGATTGATTTTTCCTGAAAGATCAAATAAAGGTATACGAAAATACTCATTTCAAGATGTGGAAACCTTAATGAAGATAGCAGAAAAGATGGAGGAAGGTGTACAAACAGCAGAAATAAGAAATGATATGCAACGCAGAAAAATTCGGGATGAAATGATTAAGGGACAATTAAATGCTCATTTCCGTTTTCGGAACTCAGATAAATAGATGGAATATCATATAAACAACATTTGTTTTAAATATAAAGACTACTAGATATTTGTGTATTAATTGTTGCGACTACTATCAGGAAAGTATTAATTTACTATTGACTTTATTAGCAATAATGAATAAGATAATTGTAATTATTTTCTAAAAGCGATGAAGAGAAAAGTAAAATGTTCTGGATTTTATACAGAGAGCTTCGGTAGCTGAAAAGAAGCAAAAACAAACATTTGAACAATGGACTCTGAGCTTCGTACTGAACGTACTTGTTACCAGTAGGCTACGACGAGATTTGGCACTCGTTATCCATGTCACAGTATAAGAGTAACCATACTCCGTACTTGCAGAGGCAACTCGTGTGAACGATTTGCAAATTAAGGTGGTACCGCGTGGAATTAAACCTCGCCCTTAACATTTAACTGTTAAGGCGAGGTTTTTTGTTTTTTTAAAATAGTAGATCAGGGGGGAAGTTTATGAGTATTTTTATTGGAGGGGCATGGGCGTATGCTAACGGCTCATTACATTTAGGGCATGTTTCAAGTTTATTGCCCGGCGATATTTTGGCTAGATATTTTCGCCTTAAAGGAGAAAAGGTTTTATATGTATCAGGCAGTGATTGTAATGGGACACCGATTACGGTAAGAGCTAAACAGGAAGGTGTTAATCCGAATATGATTGCAAACCGGTATCATAAAGAATTCGAGGATTGCTTTTCAAAATTAGGCTTCTCCTATGATCTTTATACACGAACGGATACCAATCATCACCACAAGCTTGTACAAGAAATCTTCTTAAAGTTACTCGCAAAAGAATTAATATATATAAAAGAAATCGAACAGTCCTATTGTGAGCATTGTGAGCAATTTTTGCCTGACCGTTATGTTGAAGGGATTTGCCCTGTATGTCGAAAGCCCTCTCGCGGAGACCAGTGTGATCACTGTTCAACTATATTAGACCCAATGGATTTAATCGAAAGGAAATGTAAAATTTGCGATAACGAACCGACTGTTAGACTTACCGAGCATTTTTACTTTTCACTAAGTTCATTCCAAACAGTTTTACAAAACTTAATTGAAGAAGCGGGGGTTGAAAAACGTTGGCGAGAAAATGCGATTGCCATTTCGAAACGGTATTTAAAGGAGGGGCTGCAGGATCGAGCGGTTTCGAGGGATTTGCCCATTGGGGTAAGTGTACCAGTTGCCGGATATGAGGATAAGAAAATTTATGTCTGGATAGAGGCTGTATCTGGTTACTATACAGCAAGTAAACTTTGGGCGAAGGAAACGAATAGGGATGATTCGGCATTTTGGCATACATCCACGAAATCTTATTACGTTCATGGGAAAGACAATATCCCATTTCATTCAATTATTTGGCCAGGAATTCTTGCTGGTCTGGCGGTAGAGCCACTGCCTACGCATATTGTTTCAAACGAGTATTTAACATTAGAAAAGAAAAAATTATCGACAAGCAAAAATTGGGCTGTTTGGGTTCCTGACATGCTGGAAAGGTATGACCCAGATTCTATACGTTACTTCCTTACAATCAACGCACCTGAAAGCAGAGATGCCGATTTTTCATGGAAGGAGTTCATTTATAGCCATAATAGTGAGTTATTAGGGGCATATGGGAATTTAGTCAATCGGACTTTAAAATTTATTGAAAAATCATTCGATGGTGCAATTCCTCATTCAGACATTCCTTTGCTTATACAGGAGAGGGTTAATCATTTATATAAGGAAGTTGGTCTTTGTATTGAAAAGGCTTCATTTAAACATGGACTGGAAAAAGCATTTGAACTAGTCAGATACTCAAATAAATACTTTGATGAACAAAAGCCTTGGATAAAAATTAAAGAAAATCCAGGATCATGCGAGCAAACTATAAGTGTATGCATTTATTTAATTGCGAACTTAGCTCAAATCCTTACTCCGTTTCTTCCTTTTTCAAGTGAAAAAATCAAGGGGATGTTAAACATACACGTAACTGAGTGGAAACCGTTTTTTGTTCCTTCTAAATATTTATCGAACGTAAAACCTTTATTTGAACGAATCGACCCAGTTAAAATCGAGGAAGAATTGGAGCGGTTACAGCAGCAAAGTTTATCATAAACAAAAAGGGCATAGCGGATTACCTATGCCCTTACCATACAGAATACATCTATGATCTATAACGGATTACCTTGGTCAAAATTATATTTTATCCTATCTGCTTTTTTTGTTTTGCAGTAATGAACATAATCTCCAATAAAGCAAGGGATATACCGCGCCTATCTTCAACTGTATAATGCATGGATATATCATGCTGTAATGAACTATTTTGCACAGTACGTAGAAAATCCTGGCTTCTTGATCCAAAATTATTCTGTAACTCTTCATAGAGCTGATCACGTAATAAATCCAATTGGATAATCATTTCAGCCAGTTGCCTTTCATTCTCTATTCTCATACTGTATCATCCTTCCACCTTATTAACATAAGTTTATTATAAGTGTAGAGGAATCAAATTAATCTGTCTCTAATCTTGTTAACCTTTCTAACGTACATTTTACTTAATATATGCTTGTTATACTTCTTTTACTGAAATAGCCTTGGAGTAAGTGATCAGCTTGCAGCTTTCAAAATCCTCTTCTTTAAGGAAGCCAAGCTTAATAGCAGCATTCATTTTTTCTTCATCAGGGATTTTCACCGTTTTAATTAATTCATTCATATTTAGTTCTTCTAATTTATATACAGTTGGTACAGTACTGTATTTTTCGTATTTACGAATCTGCCTTTGAAGCTTTATACCATTGTCGATTAATTCACCTTTATTATTTACTCCTACATGATGGTCAAAATACGTATGAAAAACTTCCTTGAGTTTTTCCATTTCCATTTCTATCTCTTTTTTCTTCTTGCTGAGCTCATTAAATCTCGTAATCATATCAGCAGTGATAAGAGTATTATTCATATGATCCCTCCAAATTAACCTGTTTACTATAGGTTATTTTGGTAGAGAAGAGAATATGTCCTTTGAATAGAAGAGAACTAAAATAAAAAGCTGTATCAAGATAGATCCGAATGCTGCAAATTTTTAAACTTATTTAATTATAAATGATTATGCCTAATAGGAGCGGGAGATTAAAGGAGCATGCTATTAGGCATATATAAAGGGTTACCTGGTAAACCTATATGTACATAAAATATAGGAGGTATAAATATGGATAAGAAAAATAGTAAAACAGAAATGGAAAGAAAACAAAAGGAAGAAATGGATTCAATAGAATCCACGCTACAGGACTCCTCATTTGATATCGAATTAGAATATGAAGTTCCTCCAGTCGAGCCTTATGAAAAGAATCGGATTAATACAGAGCATTTGTGAATCTCCATCTAAGATTGTTAAGAGACGTAGAAAGAAATAACCGGGTTCGGTTAATGGGGAGAAAACAACAAATAACGAATTAATTAGGGAGTTAAATCAATGTTTTATTGAATTTACACATATAATTAACACATCAACATTAAATATATGCATACAAATTAACAACACCCCATACATTTATGCGGTGTTGTTAAAACACGTGCCGATACCTTTCTACATAAAGAAGTTCCTTGATTTGATGCTTGAAAAAACCTAACGAAAGAAGGGAAACACCCTCGATGTAATTGGTAAATAAATACATTTAGAGATATAATCAGTTATAGGTTGTTCGCCTGTAAACAAGTATTTTAAAAGGTAACATTAGTTTATGCATAAAAGGGGGAGATTTATGTGGAAAAACGACTGAGTAATGTCTTAGCAACTGTTTTATTAACTTTACTTCTATTAATGTTAGTGGGTTGTACCGAAGAAAAGGAAGCGAAAACACAAGATAAAAATATTCAGACCATTGAAGCTGTATTACAGAATAGTCTTACAGGTCCAAGTGATGAATTGAAACAAATAGTGGATCAAGAAAGCGAAGAGAAACTTGCAGCTTTACGGGAATATGAAGAAAAGCTATTTAAAGATTATTTTGCGAATGAAACATCATATACTGAATTCGTTAATCGCTACGGTTCAACAGTTATGATAGATCCACTAAAAAATGATTACAAATTGCAAATTAAAACCATTGACTATGAAAAGGTAGATGAAAAAGATAGCGTGTATGATTTCTCATTAGAAATACAGCTCCAAAAAGCAGGCACTGAAGGATCAAAAGATCAAATCGTAACGGGTCAAGCCAATTTAAATGATGAACATAAAATTGAAACGATGTTAATCCGTTTAGAGGATTTATATAAATCTATGATTAATTAACGGTCAATTCAAAAGTCCGTCATGGCTGCAGCTAGTTATTCAGTTCATGTAATTTGTATAGAAAATATAGTTTCATATACTAGATTAATCTGTCTTTTAAAGTAGTGAATCATACTTTATGGGCAGTTTTTTTATTGGTGAAATTATTGCAGATTTAGCGAAATGCCGTAATAAAGTTTATTGAACTATTTAGTAAAGTCTAGAGAAAAAGAATCAATAACTAAGTTATTACGGTATTATACCTACATTAGCAATCGTTCGCTCAAAACACTTCCTCCTATATCGAGGTGATACTCTATCATATAGCCAATAATTGATTGCATCCTTATTGTCTTTTTATGTAGAAAGAAGGAATTTTTTATTTTTTATTGAATAATAAAGAAGGTTTAATTAAAGTGGAGCGGGAGCAGGCTGAACACACGCAATTAAGGGATGGAGTGGTTTATCATAGACAAAATAAAGTCCGTATCATTACCTGATTATGCAAGAGTGGTTGTTATTTCAGATATACACGGGGAAATAGATTTATTAAAAAGCTTATTGCAAAAAGTGAATTACAACAGGGAAGATTATTTAATCATTAATGGAGATCTTTGTGAAAAAGGATCTAACAGTCTTGCTGTTGTAAAATATATTATGGAGTTATCAGAAGAAAACCCTAAGGTACATGTACTAGAAGGCAACTGTGATACTTTAGTAGAAAACTTATTAGAAGAAGACCCTTGGTTACTTAATTACATATCCAAAAGAAAGTATACATTGCTGAATGATTGTCTAAAACACCTAGGAGTTAATATGGATACCATTCGCAATATATCTGAATTAAACGAGATTATTATGGAGAATTTTTCACCAGAGTTTAATTGGCTTAATGATTTACCGACAGCAATAGAAACCGAAGATTTTATCTTTGTACACGCCGGTTTAGATTCCATTCAAGATTGGAAAATGACTAGCAGAGAAAATGCTCTTAGAATGCCATCTTTCCTAGATGAAGCTCATCAAGCAAATAAATTGGTTGTTGTCGGACATTGGCCAGTAATCAATTATCCAGCTGAAATCCCATCCTATAATCCGATTATGGATTTTGATAAGAAAATAATTGCAATTGATGGGGGAAATGTTATTAAGGAAACTGGTCAATTAAACGCTTTAATTATCAATAAAAGGCCGCTCGGAAATGAGTATTCCTACACATATGTAGACCGTTTCACAAAATGTGAGATTAAAAAAGATTATAAGATCAAGGCTGATCCCAAAATGACAGGCTCGATATCATATCCTTTATTTGGAATATCTATAATAGAAGAAGGGGAGCATTTCACACTTTGCAGACAGCATCAAACCGACAAAAGGATTTATATCAAAAATGAATATATAAAGCAGCATGAAGATGGAGGCTATAAAGTTAGAACGGACGTCTCCTGTGCTCAATTAAACGTCAACAAAGGAGATATAGTCTCTATATTGGATAATAATTGTGGTGCGTATACCTTAATAAAAAAAGATGGAATGGTAGGCTGGATACCAAAAGAGGTTCTTATGGAGACATACTGATAATGTACTGAATTATTCCGCAGATCTCATTAAAACATGAGATCTTATTTTTATGGCAGCAATTTGTAAACTTTATTGTTGAATGAAGTGATGTTCGTATATAAAAGTCTTAACAAAGTAATTTTTATCGATTGCTACTAATTTATTGTGTTAATAAATAAACGAGAAGTAAAGTTGCCATAATAACATTATGTAAACTAAAAAGTGTATCAGATGGAAGTTTGGTAGCAAGACTATAAAATCTAATCTATTGATTTAAATCTAAATTCACATACAAGTTAACATTTTTAAGTTAGTTCATGGTTTTTTAGCAAAGTAAAATTAAAATTCTATAGATAATCTGTTCAAAATTAAATCAAAAAAACAAATTATTAATACAACCAGGGATAATACAGATTAAATAACAAATAAATTAAAGAATATAATTAAATATATAAAATTGAAATCCATATTTGAAATTTTTTCTATTTTGTCTCAATTGCTAAAGTAATCTTGATTAATGAGACGCTTGTTTAATTGGTTTTCACAACTTCCTATAATATATATTATGTAAACTAGAAAAAATACACAATGATTAGAGGTTTCCCCTAGGTATGTGACTAATGACATATAGATATATTCCTTAATGACATATACAAATCACCCTTTCTTCTTTGAGTCATCATCTATAAAAAGTTCTTTATGTATATATACAGCGGACATATCTTATTGAATTTTTATAATTATCCAAAGTGATATGGCAGAAATCGTTATAAAGGGATATTATTATATGTCAAAAATTCATAAGGGCATCTATTATACGTCAATAAAAAATGACATATAACGATTGCCCTTATAAACAAAAACCTTCTTTATACACAAAAAAAAGACAACACATTTGTGTCGTTAGTCAAGGTATTTAATAATATCTGTACTTTGGTACATTCGAAATGCAGATTCCTTATAATTTAGGACCGTTTTCATGTGAACGATAGTTCTCCTCTTGAACGATAATGATAATTTTTACATAATGATTTATAGTCTAAACAACTTTTAACTGTTCAACTGATTTGGCTTCAATCACCATGACCCATGTCCGTCGCTTTATCCAGCATCAACTGGGAACCCACAAGCAAGTCTGATTAAACCTAAATCACTCACTCTTACTAAGTGATTAAATATGTTTCAAATAACAACTGTTTCTCCGCTAATTTCATCTTTACAATAAATATATTTCTTCCCAAACTCTTAAATACTTAAAGTTCGATCTTCCACAAACTGGCCCTTAAATGTAAAAATGGGTGCTATCCTTCTTAAGGGAAAGCGCCCGATTGCTGAATAACCTTTTCTATTGAACAGTAACCTTGTATTACCCAGCAACCTACTTTCATATTTTGGTTACTAACTTAATCCACTTATATCTTCAGCATTTTTTAAGTGTAAATAAGATATAAGAATCTACTTTTTGAGCTGATCAAGTGCTTGGTAAGCTGCCTGATACTTTCCTCCATCCGCAACTTCTGAATGGTACAAGGCCTTGATGGCATTGTTTTTTTCAAGACCATGCTCAACCTTTAACTCTTTAAAGCGTGTATGCAGTTCTTTATTTCCCTTAATTAGTTGTTGCATTTGCGATTTTGAATACTTCAAAATATTTATCTCCTTTTTAAATCTCTGAGTTTAGCCTAATTTTTAACAGAAATAACCTGTTTAAAAAGATTCCTAAATTGCTCCCGGTCTTCAGCTGTAAAAGGCTTTGGTCCTTTTGTTCGCTGTCCACCTTTTCTAGCCAGTGCACTTAAATAACGTGTTTGTAATAATTGGTCAATATTTTCATTTGTATATCTAAAACCTTTATGGTGGAGGACGATAATTCCTTTTGCTAAACCTAGTGATGCAAGACCATAATCTTGCGTAACGATAATATCTCCTTTTTCCACTAACTTCACAATTCGAAAATCTGCAGCATCTGCTCCAGAATCAACATAAATGGTTTTCACTCCTGATGGCTGTTCTGCATTAGAAAAATGAGAAAAGCTTGTAACAAGGATAACCTGTATTTCAAAATCGCTTGCTTCAGAAATAATAATATCTTTCACTGGACAAGCATCTGCATCCACATAAATTTTCATCTTTCCCCTCCCATTTAGAAGTTCGACTTACTATTTAACTTAATCTTTTTAAACTATAAAAGGGACTGATGACTTTTGTTTAAAAATAACAAAGAGTTCTTCCTTTTGCTGTTTTTTTATATCCTTATATTATACTTTATAGAATTGTGTTCCAATTGCCAACAAAAGATACCTTAGAACTAAATACTTGATTAGAATGTCACTGTTTAGCTACCAATATACCCCAGATTTAAACAATAATTTTATTATAGTAAGAAACACAAAAACCATAACTCTTTGCTGCCAAAGAATCATGGTTTCAGTCTAACAATTTATTATTTACCTCATTTTCCACTGAGGAAGAGCTCGTTCTTCGTTGATATCTTGCCAAAACATTTGTACATCTAAGCCAATCTTTACTTCGTCAGGATTACAGTTTAAAACATTACCTGTAATTTTGATGTCAGGATGACCTTCAAGTTCAATCTGAGCAATAACAGTCGGCAGATCGTCCTGAAAACCAGGCAAAAATGGTCGGTATGAAATAATATAGGAATAAATAGTTCCATATACTTCGCTACCGAATGATTCCCAACTCAGTTCAGGACTACCGCATTTTGAGCAGGCTGGACCAGGAGGATGCTGATATTTTTGACAGGAGTCACATTTTTGAATGGAAAGTTCATGTTTGTCTGCCGAATCCCAGTAAGGCTTGTTATCCTGGTTCTTTAGTGGAATGGGTTTTTGATAGGCCATTTTATATCCCTCCTAATTTCTAAGAATCATAGCACCGGCTATATCTGGACCTGCCCAACCTGTACAGATTCCAATTTCACAATTCTCAACTTGACGATCAGTTCCTTTGTACTCGTGACGAATTTGTCTAACGATTTCAAGTACATTATTCATTCCATGAGTATAGCCTTCTGAAAGCATTCCACCTGCTGTATTGGTAGGAAGGCTCCCTCCTATCCTCAAGTTTCCTGCAGCAACGAAATCCCCCACTTCTCCACGTGGAGCAAACCCAAAGGCTTCGAGCTGGCGAAGTACAACCCAGCTAAAGCAGTCATATATAGAGGCTACTTGAATATCTGATGGTTGTACACCGGCGGATTTATATAACTGTGGAGCGACATAATCTGATGCTACCTGAGTCAAATCGGACCAATAGTGGGCATGTGGATGACATTCTCTTGCTGACATTCCCATAATATAAACTGGTTTTGACTTACAGTCTTTAGCCCTTTCAGCTGACGTAACAATGATCGCATTCGCTTCATCCAATTCAACACAGCAATCGTGTTTAGTAAACGGATAGCTAATGTATGGCGTTTCCATATATTCCTCCATTGTTAATGGATGACCATTAAGGAAAGCTTTAGGATTTCGTTGGGCATGTTCATAAAAATCTACACAAACATGGCCCAGATGTTCACGTGTAATTCCTGTTTCATACATATGCCTTGTGGCAAACATTCCAAACCACTGAGATGGACTTGCAGAACCATACGGAATAATGAAGCTTCCTCCATCAATTGCTTCCTGAATCATATCAGGATCATATCCTCGACCGACCTTTTTTCCGGAAGAACCATTCATTGATCTCCAAATTAATACCGTTTTTACTAAGCCTGCTTCTATTAATCCAACTGCATCTGCAATTAACATTTCTGTCGAGCTTCCGCCACCCATGACGTCATTAACATAACTGGGACGGATTCCTAAATAAGTTGCTAGCTGGTGTGAAGAGCAGGAATCACCAGTGCTATAGCTCATAACTCCGTCAATTTCTTTAGCTTCAAGCCCAGCATCCTCCAATGCATTCCGTGCAGCTACCAAGGCCATATGGAGTGGTGTGGTTCCTGATTTTCTTGATCGTTCACTCTCTCCAACTCCTACAATGGCATAGCGATTGCTTATATCCCCCACATTAATGCCTCCTTTTCCTGAACAAGTTAACGAAATTTTAGAGTAGCTTTACCAGAACCAACAACTTTCCCTGATTCCTTTTCAGCTATTAAATTTAAATCTGCCATTCTTAGGCCATCTTCCTCATAGATTTTTTCTACAGTTGAGGAACATGTAATTAAGTCACCCGGAATTGTCATCGCTCCAAATCGCATTTTAAACTGTATAATTTCAGATGTGGTGCCTGCAAGCTCCATAATGTATTGGCCCAAAAAGCCCATAATCAGCATTCCGTGAGCAATTACACCATTCATGCCAATCTTTTGCGCAAATTCATCGTCAGTATGTAGCGGGTTAAAATCACCGGATGCACCGGCATATTTGACTAATTGAACCTTTGTAATGGGCGGTTTTTTTAAGACAGGAAGCGCTTGTCCCTCTCTTAAATCTTGATATTGTAACTCCATCCATTTGACCCCCTATCTTTTCATAAAGCAGCTCGATAAATGATATTCATACGGCTGATGGCTACCATCTCTCCGCTCTCGTCCTTGAATTCTGTATCAAGAACAAGAAATTGCATCTTACCGCTATTTCCGTCTTTTTCGTATATATCCGCTACCTTGCTTTTACAAATGAGTCGATCTCCAAGCCGAATTGAACGATAATAAATAAACTCCTGCTCTCCATGAAGCATCCGCTTTTCGTCCAGTTTTAGAGGAAGATGATTTCCTTCACTGCTTAAGGCAATTAAAAAGGTTGGAGGAGAAATAATGCCCTCATAAAATGTATTTTTAGCATATTCTTCGTCAGTATATAAAGGATTAGGATCTCCTATAGCATCCGCAAATTGACGAATATGTCGCTTTTCTACCTCAACGGAAAAAGTGCGTCCTTCTAAACCAATTATACTTTTATCAAGCTCCATAGCTTTGCCTCCCATTAATAGGCTTTATGTGTAAAAATGACGGTTGTTTATGCAAATTTTAAGATAATATACATGTAGCATCAATGTAGGTTTCAACATAAATATCCACAAAGTCTTGTAATGTTCTACACTACAATAGTAGATAGCGTTACATGGACAAACCACATTGTGCTGTAGTTGAATGATAAAAATTTGTTTTTATTTAACAGATTTATAACTACTTTTAAATATGTGTTCTCAAAATTTCATAGAATGATTCAATCTAATCAGTAGTCTTGTAAAGCTCCTGAAAAAATTAAATGATTTATTTCATATTGGGCTATTTATTGTCTTTAATTCTTTTTCACGCAGGATTCGTTTGAGAATTTTACCTGCTGGTGATACAGGAAACTCTTCAACAATCTCCAATTCTCGTATTTTTGCATAGTGAACGACTTCCTGATTAACAAAATCGATGAGTTCTTCCACTGTTGCCGTTGCTCCCGGCTTGAGAATAACAAATGCCTTTGGGATTTCTCCAACACCTGCTGAAGGTTTCCCTATTACGGTGGCGTTGCTTACTGCAGGATGCTTAAATAGCGCATCCTCAAGCCTGCTTGGATAGACGTTATAACCTTTATAAATCAACATATCTTTTTTGCGGTCAACGATGGTGATGAATCCATCTTCGTCCAGCATACCGATATCTCCTGTATGGAGCCAGCCGTCTCTAAGCGCTTCTTCTGTTTCGACGGGCTTATTATAATACCCCTTCATAATTTGTGGACCTTTTGCACATATTTCACCTGTAGATCCAGTAGGTAATGATTCTTCGCTGCTGCCATCAGCAGGGATGATTTTCACTTCTGTATCAAAAAGTGGATGTCCAACTGTTCCGATCTTTTGCAATCCAGACCAGAACATAACGGTATTGGTGATTGTTGCAGTAGCTTCTGTTTGTCCATAGCCTTCTCCAATCTTGGCATTTGGAAATGTTTTTGCTAATAGTTTCATTTCCTCTTGTACTAATGGGGCGGAACCGGATCCGGCATTCTTTACAGATGAAAAATCATAATTATGTATGTCTGGATGACCGAATAAGCCATTCCACATGGATGGAGAACCACTCACATGTGTCACTTGATATTTTTCGATATATTCAAGAAATGTAGTCGGTTTAAAACGATCAATGAGAACGACAGTGTACCCTACTAACATTGGATATGCCATACAAGAATAGACACCGGATATATGAAACAAAGGTGAAGGACTGAGTGAAATGGCTTCCTCTGTCATACACGGGTATTTAGCTAGGTATTTGTCGATATCTTTCTCGACTCTTACAACTTCAAGTCCACCATCGTCTGTAATTCTTGGCAATAATCCAGCCGTCCAGGCTGCCGTCTGCAGAAAACTGCTGATCAAATTAGAATGTGTAATCATAACACCTTTAGGTCTACCTGTTGTTCCACCCGTATACGCAATATGGACAAGATCATTTTTTGGATCAATACCGGGATCAAATTCCTCCTCTATACCTGAAGCAATCAAATCCGCCAAGCTATACCAATCCTTTCCGTAATCCTTTACATCCACTGGGTTATCATATGAAAACATTTCCTGGTCTCCAGTCACAATTACCTTCTTTAAATTTAAGTTTGCTTGCAGACTTTGTATATCATTCACTGTTGACTCATGAGTGATGATAATTTCAGTATCCGAATCCTGAAGCTGAAAGCAGACATCATCTTTTGGAAAATAAGGATTAATTGGTGAATATATAGCACCGGATAAAACAATTCCATAATAAGCAACAATATATTGAGGGCATGTTGGTAAATGTACTGAAATGACTGTACCTTTTTCTACGCCAAGCTTCTTCAATGAATAAGCAAACCGCAGTGAATCACGGTAAACCTGTTCATAGCTAATATGGGTATCACGATAAATAAAAGCGGTTCGGTTTCCAAAACGGCTGGCGCTTCCTTTTAAAATCGCTCCTACCGGTAAATTAGGATAGTCAATAGTCCTTGGCATATCTGGATCAAAAATTCGTTCATCTGACCAATTAAACATTTTTATCAACTCCAATTGGTATTAGAATAGGTAAGCATAACTTAATAGATGTCTACTTTAGTGGGATATATTTTTATCCAATTTCTATTACACATGCTTTTTCCCGGGTGTATTCTATAAACGAATCTGTTCCAAAGCCACTGTCTTTAAATCCTCCAAAGGGTAAATCAATTCCAACCTGAGAATACGTATTCACCCATACATTTCCTGCATCTATCTTGCTTATTAATCGCTTTGCACGGGCTAGATCAGTCGTCCAGATTCCTGCTGCCAAACCAAAATCCGTATCATTAGCCATGGCTATAGCTTCTTCTTCGGTTTCAAATGGTATGACCACTGCTACAGGCCCAAAGATTTCTTCCTGGCATACACGATAACGGTGATTATCCACCTTTATCAGAGTTGGCTCTACCCAATATCCGTTTTCTAACTCCTGATTTCCTTGTAATAAGACATTACCGCCAGATTTCCCACCTACAATAATTTCTCCTTCTTTTTCTCCAAGCTCTATATAGGAAATCACTTTCTTATATTGCGATAGATTACCGATTGGGCCCATCGTTGTTTGCATATCTAACGTATTTCCAAGCTTTACGGATTCCATAGCCTGCTTGAATCCTTTTACTACTTCTTCAAAGATGGACTTCTGAATTAATATCCTGGATCCAGCCACACATATTTGTCCTGCGTTGCCGGTAAAAATGGAATAAGGCAATAATCTTTCCATTACTTTATCCAGGTCTGCATCCTCAAAAATAATATTTGGAGATTTACCGCCCAATTCAAAGATGAATGGTTTTGGATTATTGACAGTTGCCCTGGTAATTGCGCTTGCAGTAGCTTTTGAGCCAGTAAGACTGATTTTATTTATTTCCTTATTGCTTACTAAAGCATCACCGATTTCAGTTCCATATCCAGATAAGACATTTATGACACCTGGAGGTAAGATGGATGCCAAAATTTCTCCGTAGCGTAAGGAAGAAACAGACGCATGCTCAGAAGGTTTAATGATAACTGTATTGCCTGCTGCCAAAGCATAGGCAGCTTTCATAGTGAAAGTAAATAGAGGGGCATTCCATGGTGTTATCCCTACAACCACTCCCAGAGGTTCACGATACGTATAACCAAACGTTGTGGGCCCCTTTGGGATGGTATCCCCTCTACTCGCATAATTACAAAGCCCGGCTGCATCATACCAAATTTGTTTTAATGAAGTGATAAGCGTATAGCTTGTGTTGCTTATGACCCATCCATTGTCCCTTGTTTCCAGAGTTGCCAATTCTTCAGCATGATCAGTCAGTCGATCGCCAATTTGTCTTAATAATTCAGCCCGTTGTAATGGTGGAAGTGCAGCCCAATCGGGAAATGCATTGCGGGCAGCTTGGATTGTATATTCCACGTCTTCTATCGTGCTTCTCGGTATCCTTGCCCAAGCAATACCTATAGAGGGATTGAAACTTTCAATAAATTCACCGGTTGTTGACGGAACAGCATTACCGTTAATAATATTTTTATATTCTTTTAGTTCATTGATTACAGGCATACTTACTCATCCCTTCCTGTTTTTAAAGATGGTTTAGGCTGAAAATCTACCAATTAAGAGCTGTAGCTGCCTTTTCTCTATATAATCTTGAATTTCCCAGATATGTTTGATAGTATTGAGCTCTTTTTAAATACAGATGACAGTCAATTTCCTCTGTTACTCCTATGCCACCATGAATTTGAATCCCATGTCCCGCTAAACGAAGGTACGCTTCAGTAATAAATGCCCGGGCACTATTAACTGCCACTGCTGCATCCTCTGCCTTTTCATCCAGAGCCCAAACAGCGTAGTAACTTAACGATCTTGCCGTCTCCAAATCCAGTTTCATATCTGCAATTCGATGCTTTATCGCTTGAAAACGTCCGATTGGCTGGCCAAATTGAACACGGATTTTTGCATATTCGGCACACATTTCGACGATTTTATCCATGCCTCCAACCATAATTGAAGCAAGGGCGGCGTTCAGATATAAAAGCCCTTCCTCAATGGTGTCCTCGCCTCTATGTAATTCACCTAGAATTCGAGAGTTGGAAACGATTACATTTTTGAAGTTAACTTCTGTTAGATGACGAGTTTCATCCATTGATTGAAGTACCCGATAATCTACACCATCATCTTTTCTATCTACAAGGACAAAAGAAATACCTTTTCCATCCATTTCTGATTCAGGGCGGACTAGCACAAGATATGTATCTGCCAGATTGCCTTCAGGAACTAATGTTTTAGATCCGTTAAGAATCATCGTGTCTCCGTCGTATTTTGCTGTCATTTGAATATCGTTCAGGTTAAAACTCTTCCCTGGCTCTAACCATGCAAGTGAAATGGTTCTTGAACCGTCTGCAATTCCAGGTAAGTATTTTTCTTTTTGTTCGGTTGTGCCAAACTTTTCAATCATCGGAGCGGCAAATGCGACGGTTTCTAAATACAATCCTGGTAATAATGCACGTCCTAATTCTTCGAGTACAGGAACTTGATCAACTGTAGTTAATTCAGCTCCTCCGTATTCTTCTTTCACAGTGATTCCCATACAGCCCAATTGTGCTAGACCCTTCCATGTCTTAGTGAGCAAATTCGTATTATTTCTCGCCAATTCCCGGGCAATCTTTGTTTGCCCTGCGCCATCTAAATATTTTCGGACCGATCCCCGAAACATTTCCTGTTCTTCACTCAAAGAAAAATCCATTTTTATTGCACCTCCGTTTCATTAACGTAAATCCTTTGGCAATCCCAATAATCTTTCACCAATCGTATTTCTCTGTACTTCGCTTGTACCTCCGCCAATCGTAACCCCAAAGGATGATAAATATTCTAATTGCCAAAAAGGATTGGCCAGTGCATCTTCTTTCCATAAAACACCCTGATGACCCTGAATGGATACAGCAAACTCAAACAAATCCTTTGTTAATTCACTGCTCATTAATTTATCCATCGAGCTTTCTGCACCAGGATAGCCTCTTTTCATTGAGGTAGTAATATTGCGATAATAGGTTAAAAGTACACCTCGACAACGAGTATAGAGCTCAACCATTTTTTGTCGTGTAAATGGGTCCTTTATAAGCGGTTGGCCATTTTCCTTCAGTTCATTCGTTAGCAACACTAAATCAGAAAATTGCTTCTCCAGAGTGAATATTTGTGCGCCAATTCCAGTTCGTTCATGGAGCATTAAATTAATCATTACCTTCCAGCCCTCATCAATTTCGCCAACAATTTCTTCATCATAAGCAACAGCATCATTAAAATAGACCTCATTAAAATCATGCTTTCCATTCATTTGAATAATGGGACGTACTTCAACACCTGGTTGTTTCATATCTACTAGGAATACCGTAATTCCTTTATGTTTCTTTTCAAAATTCGAGGTTCTCGCAAGTAGAAAACACCGGTCTGCCAAATGCCCATAACTCGTCCAAACTTTTTGTCCATTTATAATCCATTTGTCGCCCTGTTTTACAGCACTCGTTTTCAATGCAGATAAATCAGACCCGGCATTTGGTTCAGAATAACCCTGACACCATACTTCTTCAGCGTTAAGTATTTTGGGGATAAATTTCTCTCTTTGCTCTTCCGTTCCAATATCCATTAAAGTCGGGCCAACCATATGGATTCCAATATAATTAATAAGATGTGGAGCCCCTGCTCTAACCATTTCCTGATGATAGATGATCTCTTCTATAACAGAGGCACTTCGACCGCCATATTTTTCTGGCCAAGCGATGGCAACCCAGCCGCCATCATTCATTTTCTTCTGCCAATTCCTCAAAAATTGAGCTTGTTCTTCTTCATCTTCTGGCAAATTTCGTTTACCTTCGATCCAACCATCAGGTAGATTTTCCTCTAACCATATCCTTAATGTTCGACGGTATTCTTCCTCTTTTTTTGTAAAAGAAAAATCCATTTCATCATCCTCCTTCGGCAATCATCAAGCTCCTCACAAACATAACAACTATAATTTGTATTTTAGTAACATAGGTTTTTTAATACAATGTAGGTTTTTACATAATTTCTTTGTAATGAATTGAAGATTATATACTTGTTATTGCTGGAGAAGGAGGTAATGTAGAAGAAAGTTATAAAACAAAGAGAAGGCAATGCCTTCCCGTATATGAAAATATGAGGATTTTATTTTAAACATCCATAATAATGATGGAAAATATGTTGTGTTTTGACGCTAGGAAGCTTGGTTCAGTGATTTCTTAAGATAACAGGCTAGTTGAAGGCGTAAAATGTCCTCTGCGTCTTCAAACGAGATACAGAGACAATCTTCAATCTTCTTTAATCTTTGGTAAAGTGTATTTATATGGATATACAATTTAGTAGCCGTTTGTGAAGCAGATCGATTCAATTCAAAGTAAGTAATCAATGTTTCTTCGAGTTTGCTGGCTTCATGATGAGGTGTCTGTAAGGGCTCAAATACCTCCTGCAGAAAACGGTTAATTTCTTCTTTGTCTTGATTGATAAATAGCCTGTTTAGTCCAATTTTGGAGTACTCTATTATATCAGGAGCTTCCTTTGAAACAAGATAAGAGAGAGCCATCTCCGCCTCATTATGAGATTTAGCAATCAGGGATAAATCGCTATAAATTGAACTGATTCCTCCGCAGAGTAATCTGCCCTTTTCCTCCTCATTCCACATCACAATGGTTTGTTCTAAAACCTGCAGAATGAAAGTGTATGATTTGGTATCGGGAAGGGAGAAGAGAACGATTACCTTATTATGGTCACCGAAAATGGTTTGAATATAAAACGGTAATTCTTTTTTTAACTGAGCCACTAAACGGTGTATATAGGTGTCTAGCACTTCCTCGTCCTGATTTCCTATATATTGAATGATTACTGAAAAAAACTCCTCCTGTTCCTTAATTCCTAATTCGGTTGCCTTTGACAATAACGTGGTAGAATCTTTGCTCTGCAGCAATTGATAATATAACTCTCGACGATTTTTGTAATAAAACCCGACTAAATTCTTTTTCTTAACCAGTTCAAGTGCAAGGACAGAATATCCCTGTTCTAATGCGATATGGTCCAGCTGACTTAAGGGTTCCTTTATCTCAATAATAAGACAGCCAAGAATTAAATTTTCCGTACGAATTGGATATAGACAATGGGAATCTTGCTCAGATGTAATAATTTTGTATGGTAAACCATCTTCCATGTTTGTAATCGTACGATAAAGATTTTGGTACGTATAAGAATAGGGCAGTTTTTTTCTTTCAGGTATACAGCTATTTTCGATTAGGTCTACAAATATTATTTTTTTTCCTATTATTCTGTTTAGCTCACGAATTACCTTTTTTGCCCCCAAATTCTGCAAGGACAAATTGGTTAGTGTGGAATGAATGTCATCTCGTTTGAGAAGAAGCTGATTTTGATTTTTGATATCGGTAAATAACTTTGCATTTTTAAGCGCTACACCAATTTGAGAAGAAAAGCCTTGCATCAAGTGTAAATCTTGTTCTGTAAGACTCTTACTAGATTTAACCTGGCCAAGGATCATAGCACACTCAATTTCACCATCAACAGCTATAGGTGCTGAAATTAACGATTTGACGTGCCGGGGAAAGTCGTAGGTAGAATCCCAATATTGATTATTTTCTGGAGAAACAGTAGCCATCTTTAATAAAAGCTTAGAAGTATCCTTCACAAGCTCAGGAGTTCCATTCATGAACATTTGTCCAATAGATCCTTCGCCTATTCTATACTTCATTTTCCAAAGTCCGTCCATAACATGGCCAACAGAAGTCTTACAAACGATACGATTTAATTGCCGGTCATATAACCACAAGGTACCTAAGTCAGCGGTTGGTATAACTTCCATCGTATTTTTTAATATCGCAGAAAATATTTCTTCAATATCTAACAAAGAAGTGGTTTGACAGATACTCTCTATGATTTTATCAATCTTATATCGGTTTGAGTTTAAAGCATATTCGCTGTATATAGGATAAAGAAAATAATAGATTAATTCCATTTCTTTTTCTTCAAACTTTGTCGGTTCAGATAAGCAGATGGATACTATGTATTGAGTAGGGTATTTAAAATAAAGATATGTTTTATGGCCCTTAACTTCCTGGATAGATATAACATCCATTATGTCCATATGCAATCGTTCGAAATCGCTTAAATGTTCCTCGCCCTCAATTAAAATAGAATCTGAAGTTTCAGGACTTGATAACCAAATTTGATACGGGCAATGAACACCTTTTTCCTTCAAAAATGCCTGCAAAACATTTTGGTTACTCATATTTCCTCCCCTGGATATAAATTATTTTTAAAAGATATTCACGTATTCTGTCACAGATTGTCTTTCTACATTATAATATTAAATTTCCTATAATGATTAATCAATCTTATTTATATCTAAAAATTCAGAAATATTCTACAAATACTTATCGATAAAGCTTTCTTATATGATAATGGCAAGTAACGTTAATTAAGAAAAGTTGTTAAGTGTACGATGTATAATTTAAATTTAATAGCAAAAAATCTCACAGCACTTTGACTGAGAGATCTTTTTGAATTGCTGAGCAACCATTTATCACCTAATTTAAATGAATCTTCCCTATGCCCTCACATGATAATCTCGCAAAGTGTGTTTTAGCACTTTCCCGCTCGCATTTCGTGGTAATTCTTCCACAAAGACAATTGTCTCAGGAGCTTTATATTTTGCGAGATTTTTTTGACAGTAGGTTTGGATATGCTCTGCTGATAGATGTCGTCCCTCTTTTAGCACAATAAATGCCTTAGGAACTTCTCCATAAACAGGATGAGGAATACCCACTACAGCTGCTTCCAAAATTTCATCCAATTGATATAAAACCTCTTCAATTTCAACTGGATAGACATTTTCCCCTCCACGAATGAGCAAATCTTTTTTTCGATCAACAATATATAACAATCCATTCTCATCTAACCGACCCAAGTCTCCGCTGTACAACCATCCGTCTCTGAGTGTCATGCGAGTTGCTTCTTCATTTTTTAAATACCCTTTCATTACTTGTGGACCTTTAACAATGATTTCTCCGACAGCAAAAGGAGGAACATCCGCTCCATCTTCACTCACGACGCGAACCTGTGTATAGGGCAAAGGCTCTCCAACTGAACCGATTTTTTCTAGTGCATAATGATCTTTTAGGGTTGTTGCCCCTGGAGAGTTTTCTGTTTGCCCATATAGGTTCTGAACCTTTACATTTGGATAATAGGTCTTTAATCGTTTAACGAGCTCATATGGCATAGGGGCCGCTCCGTATGTAAATAACCGTAGATGAGATAAATCAGTCTCTTTCATTTGGGGTGCATTTAATAACGTACTATAAATGGCGGGAACTCCAAAAAAGATCGTGACTTTTTCCCTCTCCATTGCTTTCAAAGTTTGTTCGATTATAAAAGTTTCTTCAATAATGACTGTACCGCCGTTTACGATTGTTGGAATAGAAAAGCAATGACTGGCTGCACAGTGAAATAAAGGGGTGACAATTAGTGTACGATCCTGTGAAGTTGTTTCTAAAGAATGTGCCCAGATTTCAGCAATAGCCCTTACATTCTCCGCTGATAGACATACACCCTTAGGTTTACCTGTAGTTCCTGATGTATAGAAAATAACTGCAGTATCTTCCTTATCAATGTGTTCTTGCTGGAAAGGGATAGAATCATCCTCTAAAACTGCCTCTATGGTGTTTTTTTCGCCAGTTTCAAGAATATCCTTAAACTGTTCCACAGTAGAACTTATTTTCTCTAGTATTGGATTTAAACGAGCATCATAGATAAGGGCCTTTGCTTCAGAATGGCGCATAATATACTCCACTTCTG
Organism: Pradoshia sp. Z6_59; assembly: GCF_058267515.1. Lineage (NCBI taxonomy): Bacteria > Bacillati > Bacillota > Bacilli > Caryophanales > Bacillaceae > Pradoshia > Pradoshia sp. Z6_59. The sequence continues at coordinate 110,692 of NZ_JBZCPP010000007.1, read as the reverse complement.
GAGCCGCCAGTTTTGTGTTGATCGGCAATACAGAAAATCCACCTAGTTGACAAGCGTAATATGCAATTAAAAAGGTGTCCGAATTAAATAAGTAAAGAGCTATGATATCTTCTTTTTGATATCCTTTTTGTTGAAAGAATCCTGCTAGGTTTTTTGCTTTTTGATAAAAGTCTGAGTAGGTTGTCTCATTCCCCTTAAATGAAGTAATCACGCTACTGGGTTTAGTATGCGCATGTTCACGTAATTGTTCAAAAATAAACACTCTAACATCCCCCTTTACTTATTAACTAGTATAAGTATAGCGAGCTTGGAATCATTATATTGTCGATTTATAGTCGTTAAATTTAAATTTGATATAGTTCCCCTTTTTTACGTATATAGAATTCTACATGCCTTTACACGAATCATCTTCCTAAGTTAAAACCTACTATTCCGCCGTAATACTTTCGATTCTTTCGGATGGATAGTCTAATTTTATTTCTAACAATCTATTAGAAATAAAATAAAGATGGTGCATTTATGTCCTCTCCTATTAAACTTTGTTAAATTTTATTCTTCTATACCAATCTTGTAAGCCGTTACAAAAATAATTCCTATTCTCTTTCCTTTACTTGTCAGCAAAAAATAGCTAAAATTGATTTTAATACCTAGTACTAAAAGTTACATATGATAACAGGTATCACATAATTGATTCATATTTTGGGAGGATTTTTTTAATGAAAAGAGAAGAATTAATAGCTCCTCATGTCTATAATTTAACAACGGAAATTGAGCGTTATGCCAATGATTCTGAGAAATTGGCTTTAAAGTGGGAGAATCAGGATGGTCTGACTAGATCAATTACATATAAACAATTAGTCGAAGAAGCTAATAAAATAGGAAATGTATTTGCTGAAGCGGGATTACAAATGGGTGATAAAATACTGGTGATTGTTCCCCGTATAATCGAGGCTTATGCCATCTATATAGCTGCATTAAAATCTGGCATCGTACTTATCCCATGCTCAGAGATGCTCCGTGCAAAAGATTTGGCTTTTAGAATTCAGCATGCTGAAGCTCGAGCGGTAGTCTGTTATGAAAAATTCACAGCTGAAATTGATGCGGTTCCTGACTCAGATAAGCTGATTAAATTCTGTGTTGGTGAAGGTAAAGATCAATGGATTTCCCTAGATGAAAAAGTGAAAACAGCTTCCTCTCAATTTGAAGCAGCCAACACTACCAGGGATGATATTGCTTTGTTATCCTATACTTCCGGCACAACAGGCAATCCAAAAGCAGTTGTACATACTCATGCCTGGGGCTATGCTCATTTAAAAACAGCTGCAAAGAATTGGATGTCTATCAATGAAAATGACCTAGTGTGGGCAACAGCCGCTCCTGGATGGCAAAAATGGGTGTGGAGTCCCTTCCTATCCGTACTTGGAACAGGAGCAACCGGCTTCGTGTATAATGGAAAATTCAATGCGGATACCTTTTTAGCTTTGCTGGATAAGTATCAAATAAATGTTTTCTGCTGTACACCTACTGAGTATCGGTTAATTGTAAAAAGTGAAAATCTAAATACGTACAAATTACCTTATCTCCATAGCGCGATTTCCGCTGGTGAAGCACTAAATACAGAGGTAATAAATGCTTTTTACAATCAGTTTAATGTAACGATTCGCAATGGTTATGGACAAACTGAGAGTACATTATTAATCGGCCAATTAAAAGATATCCCAAATAAGCCTGGTTCCATGGGTAAAGCTACACCGGGAAATATAGTAGAAATTGTCGATGAAAATGGGCAGCTGTGCCAAGCAGGTGAAGTTGGTAATATAGGTGTTCATCTTAGTACACCTGCTCTCTTTAAAGAATATTATAAAGATCAGGAACGTACACTTTCGCAAAGAAAAGGTGAATACTTTATTACAGGTGACCGAGCTTTAAAAGATGAAGAAGGTTTCTTTTGGTTTGAGGGTAGAAGCGACGATATTATTATTAGCTCTGGATATACAATTGGACCGTTTGAGGTGGAAGATGCTTTAATCAAGCATCCTGCCGTGAAGGAATGTGCAGTTATAGGAAGTCCTGATGCGATTAGAGGAAATATTGTTAAAGCCTTTATAGTCTTAACAGAATCTTATAAACAGCATTCAGAAAAAGAACTGATTGCAGAGCTTCAGAGTTTTGTAAAAACGTTAACCGCTCCTTATAAATATCCTAGGAGCATTGAATTTACAGAGACATTGCCTAAAACCACATCAGGAAAGATTCGACATGTACAATTAAGAGAGATGGAACTAAGCAAAGACTGAAAAATATTGACCCGACTTTTAAATAAGTTGGGTTTTTTTTGTCTCTATATAAATAAAAACCGCCACTAAATACAGCGACGGTGTAAAAATTTATTTAGTTTGCGAGACTTTTACGCCTTTTGATACAACTTTGGTTGGATTGATTAAGGTATCAAGTGCTGGGCAATGAGCCTCTATATAATGGATAAATTCCTCGATTTTTTCTTGAGGCTCATTAGATTCCATATGGACGATATAACGAATTTCCTCTAAACCAACTTTTACACCTGGTTTCCCCTGGTAACCGCCCGTGTCTAAATCACCTTCAAGCTCGATCACCAAACGATCATACTGTATTCCCATTTTATCCGCATAGCTTTGAGCCATAATGGTTTGACACGCACCGAGTGATGAAAGAAGGAGCTCCAATGGGTTCATGCCAAGATCCGTTCCTCCCGCTCTTTCCGGTTCATCAATTGTCACCTTATGTCCCCTAGCTTCGACCTCGACCTGTACATTTTTAATTAAAGTTGCTTTTGATTTCAGTGTCGTTTTTGCCATCATCAATCTCCTTTTACACGTAATATATGAAAATGAATTTGGTTCTCTCAAGTAGCTGCTTCGTTAAAATGATACGTTTGTAGATTATGCTTTTCGTTTTATTTCTTTTTGTGGTGCTCCGACTCTTTTCGTATCGTCCCGATTTTCTTATCACTGTGTGTATCCCTGCCATTACGGTTTCGAATAGTTCCGGGTGGGAGCTCATATTCTTTTTCAAAATTACCTACTCTGCAATCGTCACTTGTCTGTTTTGTCAATGTAGATCACCCCTATATAATTTTATATCTGACTATACAGGTTAATACCACGAACTATACGATTCTATTCATCGGATTGAACAGACTGCAAAACAAGGTGCAAACATATGTTCTTTTTATAAAAAAATAGCATATTGTAAAAAATACAGTCATAATCTCTAATTTTACGAGCTTTTGTATAGAAAACTGCCAATGTTCGTGTTTTTCATCATTTTATGAGTGTCCGCTCGGTGAAGCAACCGCACTTATCTTCTCTAAACACGAATGAAACTTTATTAAAAATAAATAAAGTTTGTGTTTTTTATGTGGAATCAATTAAAAATTATTAATGATATTAATCCTTGTTAAGGAAATATAAAGCTTTTAAGTGAATTATCTCAAGATCCCCTTTTGCTTTGCTTCCTCTAACCATTGTGGAAATTCGTTTAATAATTGATCGTACAATTCTTCATCGGACACATCTTCTAAATTATTTAAATGAAAGAAATTTGCATTATCCACATATCGGCCTTCCATTGTATCCAGCTTTCTTAACACATCAAAATTAGAATCTCCTATACCTACAAACTGCCAGAAAATCGGCATTTTCGAAGAATTTGCGATGATTTTTTTAATACCTGATTTACATCCGCCATCATTCATAAATACTAAAAAGACGGGCTCATCTGCTGGTTCTTCTTTCATATATTTATGGATAACATCTTTCATAACTTGTGGTTCGTCATTTCTTCCAAATTTATGTATAGATTGATCATTTACTATCTTGTCGTTGACATAATTGACGAAATCCTTTTCTGAAACAGCAGGCAGCCTGGAAAATTCATTGTCATAAACCCATACATCCAATGAACCGTTATCATCAAATTGGCTGGCTACGGCCAGGATTCTCTCTACTGCTTCCTGGACAACCCCATCACGGTATAAAGCTCGCATGGAACCTGATATATCTAACACAAGTCCAACTCTGGCTACAACGCCCTGTAATTTCTTCTTCTCTAAAACAACCTTAGCAATATTCTTTTTTAATAAAATCGGCTGCATACGTAACTCTCCCTTGTTATTTTTTCTATCTGTACAACAGCATTATTTTGAACCTCTTACCCAGTTCATGCCCCAATTAAAAGCACGATCCATATCCTGATGGCCCTTAAAGTACTCTACTAGTCTTTCCACCTTGAATGTTTCATTGTTAACATTCTCTATCATTGCAATTGCACACATATTTTTGCCGTTCAGATGTTCGTCCAGTTTTACTTCTACATCGGAGCCTCCAGGATACTTCAGAGTTACAACACCGTCTGCCTGAGACCAATTAGCTACTCCTTGGTAAATAAACGCATATACTAAAATTCGTTTAATTTCGGTGACTTTATCTCCGTTAATCCGAAGATTTTCTCCGCCTACGGCACTTCCCGTACGGTCATCAGCATCCAGTTTTATAAAAGGTCTTGCGTTAAAATTCCCAAAAGCATTGCCAAGAGCCTGTACGCAGCCTTTTTCTCCATTTTTCATTTCAAATAAACAACCAAGATCAAGGTCGACATTATTAGACTTACCGAATAAAGCAGACATGAATCCACCGGTTTTAGGCGCACTTTTTTGATTCCAATTGAGGTTTACGAGCAGTTCTCCGAGTGATTGATTCGTACTTTTTGTTAGATTGATATTTTGTCCTTTTTTCTTTAATTCAATTTTATTTAAGTTAACCATTGTATGACACCTTCCTTATTTGTATTTTATTTACATAAATTAATTATATTTTAATTTACAGATTTTAGATAGAATAAGACTCATATTAAGTCGATATTTCAAATGAATCGATAAAAAAGCTAATATTCACTCGAATTACCTGCCAATTGGTGATATAGAATATAAAAAACCCCTATCTACACTATAGATAGGGGTAATCGGTTAGGATTGGGATAGGACGCGTTTCGCATCCTCTCTAATCGTTTCCAAACGTTTTTTATCTTCGATCCGTTGCATGGACTGTTCTTCTTTAACCTTTTTATATTCGTCTATTCCTTTAACAATCGTATCCCACATATTTTCAATGGTATCCATTTTAATACTGGAGCTACCGGAACGCTGAGCAATCTCAATGCTTTGATTCATAATATCGCTAGTGACATCCTTTAACATTTGATTCGTGCGATCTTCAAATGCATTCAATGAATCTGAATGTACTTTTTGACGTTTCGCACTGACCGTATTAATAATGCCCATTTTAAAAATTGGAATCGTTGTAACAAAGGCACTATTAATCTTTGCAACCAAATCATTATTACCGCGTTGCATGGTTTTAATTTGTGGAGCGGCGATGACAGCTACCATTCGGGCTTTTTCTAAATCATCAATTTTTCGTTCTAGTAATTCTTTGACTGTACGAAGATTTTCCAGCTCCATCCGAGCCATTTGGTTGCCTGAATTTACTTGTTGTTCGCATTCAGGGATTAACGTCTGATTTACTTCCTCTAATTTCATTTCAGCAGCTACCACATATTTTTCTAATTCGAAATAATATTCAATATCTTCTTCATATAAGCCTTCGAGATTTTGATTTGTCCGCTTTAATTCATCCTCAATCATCGCAAATTCTCTATGAATTTTATCAAGCTCTCCACCTAATGTTTGATATTTTTTAAAGAGAGCTTCCGTTGTCGCCTTCGCTTTTTTAAACAATTTTGCGATGAAATTAGGTTCTTTCATGATTTCATTTTTATCAAACCGTTTCATTAATTTCTCTAATTGAATTAATAATTCCCCGGATTCATCAATTTTAGAAAGAGCCATCGTGTTCAATATTCTATCTGAAAACTGAGAAAGTCGTTCTGCCGGTGCTCTGCCTAGTGATAATAATTCATTCTGATTGCGCAAATCCATATTTTCTACAATTTGAAGGACCTGTGCTTCATTGCGCAGCTGCATTCTAACTTCATTAGCAGACTGTTCTGTCAGATCTGTATTTTGTTTTATCTGTAATTCATTTACCATTATTTATTTCCCCAATCATTGGAATATTTGTTAATTTGTCTTTTGAGATATCCTTTAAAATATTCTTTTAATAATCTTTTTAATGAATGATTTTTCTTCTTGCTGAAAGTCTGGAATTTCTTGTTCAAAAACAATATCTTCTAGCCAATGGGTATCGTAATGAGATGGTTCTACAAAATTCTCTATATCGGTTTGTCCTGCTGGATTGTATAACACAATATCCACACCAAATTCATTTAAAAAAAGCAGCAGTGCCGCATCCTCACGGGTAAATGTACTGTTAGTTCCCATATTGTATAAAACGATTCTTGGCACATCCTGAGAATAATCAAATTGTTGTAATTGTTTCAGAAAGTCTTCAGGAATTAAGCTCGCTTGTTTAAATAAAAATAATTGCAAATCATACTCTGTTTCATGATTCAGCTTTAGTAATTTAGGATGTTCACAATAATCTTTAATCGTCCAGGCGATGGCCCTTTGGAGCTCAATCGGCAAATGTCCATATCTCCACCAATTTCCTGAAAGCATTTTTTCGGGTGACAGTGTGCCATCTTTATCTAAGGAATGCTGAAAATGAAAATGATAATTGGCTTTTGTCTTTGTCGTGAAAGGAAATTCGCGAATGTTTTTCGAGAGCGGAGAATCCTTGAGTCCCTTCATTTTAGACCAATAATCTTCTCGATCTCGTGAAACGCCATTGATTTTTGTGAATATGACAGGAATGATTACTCGATCCTTATCAATTTTAAATTGCGGCCTAATCATTGCTTTTTCTTTTGCGTATATAAATACATCATCATAGGTCATTCTTAATGTTGTAGATGAAGGTTTGAAATTTCTAAATTGCCAAGGTTTATAAATACCAGACTCATGATCATTTAACATGATTTCAAGCTGTTTGTTGGCCCGATACGCTACAGTCGTTTGCCGCTCTCTTTCTTTCACAGGGAATGGTTCCAGCTTCCCTTTATTCGTATACACATAGGGTAGTGAAAATTCATTTTCCCGATCAAGATCGCTAAAAAAGTCTGTGCCGGCAGGATGCAAAATTAAAACATCACACCCAAATTCCATGAGCAGTAATAAAAAATATTGCTGACTTAGGGATAGGTCTCCGTACCAAACGACTTTCGGAAAATCTGAACCTATTTGGAGGTCTTTAGACCATTTTTCCCAATGGTTTTTAAGCCATTTGATCATATCGATGATAAATCTGCGGAATTCAGGTGAGAGCAAGCCGCTCTTCTGTTTATCATTAAAATGTTCAACCACTTTAATGATTGATATTTGTACATGCCTGTTAATGGTAGAATCCGTATGCTTAGGTATTAAGTTTTTACCATAAAAAATGGCTATCAATCGTTTAATTGATAATCCTTTATTTTCTGTACGGTGTAAGGTTAAAACATCCTGTATAGTTTGGAACACCTGATTATCGATCGTTTTATCCAATTCTTCACTTAACACATGTATATAAGGTTTTTGGTGCATGTCGTATAAAGAGTTAAAGTATTCATCCTCGTCGAGCGGAATACCTAATACTCGGAGACTGATTCTTTGAAAACGAAAAGTTGATTCATCTAAATGAAAGGATGGTCTTGTACGAATAGAAGAAAGAAATAACTCTAACCATTCCGTTGTAGATTTGTTTAATAAGGGTTCTATTTTTATGTAATTCAATATTTAATCTCCTTTCTCTAAGATGATCGTACATTAATATTATATATCTATTTTTTTACAGTTGCGCTAAGAGTTTTGGGAAATCTGCTCTTTTTTTACAAAAAATATAACTTTTGCAGATTATTATACACTCGTAATTAGTCCATTTTTCTATAAACTAAAAAATCTATGATATTTTTGGTCAATTACATAGATTTTTTTTAGGAATCGCTATTCAGTTAGAAATAAAATGGCTAAAAACAATTGAAAGAATGAGCTGTAACCCAATGGGATTGTACTTTATACTCTTACTCCCACCGTGTTACAGCTTTCTTACAGGCTCAGGAGATTTTTAATTAAATCCTCTGTGGAAGCTGCTCCTTTACCTTTTAACCAGTTTATTTTTGGATCGTTCGGTTTGACATCATAAAGCTCTCCATGTTTTAGACTATATCCTTTATCAGCGATTGCGATCATGTCATAGTCCATAAGTGAATCCCCGGCAGCAGTGTGAATATCATAATCCAGCCGCTTTTTTAAATGCTCTACTGCAAAAACTTTATTTAAATTACTTGGCAGTATATAGAGTTTTCTTCCATGCAAAAATGTTCTCCATCCAATTTTGTTTAATTCATCTTCAAAGGATAGCAGTTCATGATGTGGTAGGGTATCTTTATTTACATGGTACATATAGAACAAGGAATCGATATAAAACTCACGCTCAACCCAGGAATCATGACGGATCTTTGCGAAAGTATTTAGCATGTCATGATGTGGAAGTGACGTAACAGAAAGATGGTTTTTTATAAAATCGTCCCACTCAGAGTCAGGCTTTCCATCTACTAAAATAGTTCCGCCATTGCTCACAATCGCATATTTAGGCTTTATTTTCTGTTGAAATACTTCAATTCTTTCATACTGATAAAGCGCTCTTGTCGTTACTGGTACAAATAGATGTTGTTGATTAAATTGTTGTAAAAGGTCAATTGAAGTTTGAGACATATAGGTGATAACCTGATCATCTTTAAATTCGACTGGAGTAATTTGATTATCGATGGGGTGTTTGTCCATCATATTTTTTGAATAGATTAAGGTTCTGTCTAAATCGGATGTAAATAAAATAATAGTAATCCCTTCCTTATACCTCTTTTATAATTCCGCAGCATGTATAGGACATATCCCTGAATTCCTCAACCGGTACATTTCGCTCTTTAGCCAAGAACAAAATATGTGATAAATCATTTGAATGATTAGGATTGATTAGGATTTTCCAGGGTATCCTTCGCAATAAAACACGTGTTGTTTCTCCAACACCTGGTTTGATAAAATGTGTATTGCTAATATTGTAGATATTTTGAATTCTTTCAATAGAATCCATCCCGAGCCACGTTGGTGTTTTATCTTCTTGACGTAATTGTTCTAAGGATTGTTTCACTTGCTCTTCTACTTTTCCAAAATCCTCGCTGATTGTATCCACATAAAAATTCGATAAATCTGCATCCGCTAATTCTTTATAAAACTTTGCACCATGAAAGTCATCCTTACTCATGAATTCATAGTTTAATACAGTACGACTTACTAAGCCTGATACCGTAGAGTTTAGACAAGCGGATGGGATTAAAAAGTCATCTCTTGTTCCATATATATCTACACAATGCCCTGGATCGGCTAACACGGCCAATGAAGGATCAATATAATTCGAGTGAGTTGAATTATATTTCTCGCATGCTTCAGCTAATTCAAACGTAATAGCTCCTTTTCCTGTCCAGCCGTCTATTACCTGAATGTTCGCAAGAGAATGCTGATCAAAAATATAATCAATAGCTGCTTCATCAATGCCTCTGCCACGAATGATAGATATAGAATAATGAGGAACATTGATTTGATATTTAAAAGCGTAATAACGTTTAATCAACACTCCAATTGGTGTTCCAGCTCTTGCTAAGCTGACTAAAACTAAGTTTTCCATTCCTTTACGTTCAATAATTTGTTCGGCCACTGTTCCAATAGCCACAGCTAGACGCTCAGAATATTTTTTTAAAGTATCATGAAATAAATTTATATATTCTTTTGGAGGATGATATTCGATAGGGAGCATTTCCGAATAGTGTATACCGGATTGGATTAAACTTTCTCTTTCTTCCGTTTTGGTTTCAAAAACGTAATCACTAATATCTCTTAATAAAAAAATGGCATCATCTTCGTTGTAGCTTCCCATTTGATCCGGTATGAGTTTTGGTTTAAGCATAAAATCCCTCCTGGTTGTATAGTGGAGCAGTATTTAACTATAAAAGTATGAAAATATATTTGATATCTAACAGTTCTAGTCCAATTAGAAAGAAAATGGTTGATATGAATTCCTTACTGATTCATTTCCGTCATAGTGATGATTGTAATAAGATTAATCCCAGTTTGTTTTAATGCCGATAGTATGGAATTTAATGATTCATGAGATGAGTTTCTTTCAATAAATATAAATATCTCGTCATAGCGGTTGATTTCAATATTATATAAGTAATTTACGACCCCTTTATTTTCAGGACTATCGAAAGTGAATTTATTATGAATTAAGTAATCACTCTTTTTTAAAGAGTATATTGGACTTCGAGTAGTAGATTGAAAATAAACGTCACTCCCCATGGACGAAGCAATCATCATAGGTATATACATAAATTCCCCGGTACCTATAGCCAAGGTTCTCTTACCTTTGCGATGCTGTTTCAAAATACCGCCTATCTCTTCAAAAATAGGAGAAAAACTTCTTTCTTCTTCTATATCCAAACCAAATCGCCCTGTAGCCTGTGAATAAGGAGAAGCATTTAGAGACTCATCTGTATTAATAGAAGTAAATTGATTAAAGTGCTGGTCTTTAAAATAATGATGGATAGGTATATATGAAATGTGTTGCTCAGAAGTTTGATTAGGAGCAGCAAGCTGGTCCTCCAGCTTTAAATCAGGTTGACCATTAATCGATATTGTTCCATCCATTAAAGACACTGGATGTATGGTAATCCCTAATTCTTTTTCTAATTGTTGATATTGAGCACGATGCTCAGCTGTGCGCCAATCCAAAATTGATATCAAAGTAAATACCTTTTTAGATGGATAAACAGAATTGATTTTTCGGATAATGTTGATTGCTGTTTTACCCGTCGTTATTTCATCATCCACTAATACAATTTCTTGATCGTTATCAAAAAAAGCAGGGTCACTTGAATAGACATAATGGCTGCTGGCATGAGAATGTTCTTCTTCGAAATTAATGATTGATGGAATTTCAGCTATTTTTTCTCTGGTTGTGTGTATGTATTTTGCATGTTTATCAAAGGAACTAAAAACCGCATGACCCAATGCTGTAGCCGTCTCAGCAAAACCAATTATGGTTAGTGGCTTTGGTAGTTTGATTGGATTCTCTTTTACTAAAAGCAAGGTATCCTCAATGCATTCACCAGTTTTTATAGCTTCAGCTATTTTTGCTGCACGCATATCTTTTTTGCCGTAAACGACTTCTAAATATCGTAGGGATAATAAATGACCAATCAGTAGAGGGATTTTAGGGTTAACAGCTAGATGTTTGCCTAAAACCGTACTTACGAACAAAAAATTTCGCTTCTTATTGATGCGAGTCGCCATTTTAAATAAATGATGTGTTTCGAAATCATATGGATTATGAAACACTTCAATTCCAACTGTTAAATCATCCAGTATTGGGTGCGTTACTTCTTTTATATTCACTCTCGTTGCTGTCATTTCATTTCACCTCTAGAATTTGTTCATCATGTCCTTGATTTAGGAGTAAACTAGTAAAATCTTGATCAACATTATATACACCGAATACCTTGGCACGGAGTAAGATTTTTTTCGCCCAATAATAATGGGGTTTTATTTCATTCATTTTATTTTCATACATGCTTTTTAAAACCCCTGCTTCCCCTTCGCGGTTTGCTAGGATGCTTATCGCATCTATATATTCTTCATGTGTAATGGTATACAAAGAATGCACTGCTTTAATATGCGTAGGATGTATAATGGTTTTTCCGTTAATTCCATTCAATTTATCGAGGAGGACTTCGTTAATTAATCCATCTAAATATTCATTGATTAATTCAGTCCGCTTTACTAGACCGGAGCTGCCATATCTTCTTTGAAAAGGGGATACACGCAGTGTTGGTTTTAAGATACGGTTATCTTTTGAGAAGAACTCCCAAACTGGCCCGGAAACTACATATTCATCACCTTGTCTGGTAAAGAGATTGATAATATCCGTGATACAATCTCTAATCACCGACACATCATAAATAGTGGTGTCTACTTTTCTCCGTATACCAAATAAACCAGAAAAATCAGTAGCTCCTATCCGGATGTTTAATATATATTTCTTATATGAATCCAGTAATTCTTTTATTTTTAATAGAGCAACCATTCTGGTTTCTTTATAAATAATTTCAGCTGACTCCAATATAGGCATACCATATAGTAAGCTATTGTTTTTATTGAGTTCATCCAGGATTGCTAAAAATTCTTTCCCATTTTCAAAATTGAATTTTGGGAAAACAAATCCTGTCAGAATGTACAAATAATCGTTAATTAGTTTAGTTATTCGTCTCATTTGGATTGGATCCCGCACTCTTATAAAAATAAGCGGCAGTTCATCCATACTTATTTTGTTTTCCTCAAGATGCTCAGATAGTATACAGAGATGTTCCAATAATTTGTTTTCAGCATCCACAACTATACAATCAGCCACTGAGTCTTCCAAATCAATCACTAATGAAGTAAGCTCTTGATACTTTTTATTAATGATATCCATTGCAATATTTTCTTTTATAGCAGGCATATAAAGAGTGGCCCCAAGGGCATAAGCAAGAACCTCTTTATCTGTGTATTTCGTAAAAGGCTCCGGTTCCATATAAAAAATCTCTTTCATTTTTATGGATGATTCATAGCTGAAATGTTGCATTCTTATGCTCCTTTCATATAAAAATAAAGACTACTGTTTACGAACACAGTAGCCGTCTTTAATTTAAGCCAGATCTTATTATTTATCTTTAGATGCAGCGATTTCCGTGTTTTTATCAACATTTTTACCTTTATTGATATAATGAATGATAAAAGTTGCGAGAAAAGCGACAATGATAATCGCAAAAAATACATAATGAGATACATGAAACCCAAAAACACTTGCAAACATTTTTGCTGAAATAATCCCAATAAGTATAAATGCAGTAGTTTCGAGTTCAGGTACCCGTTCAATTAATGTTAAGAATACACCGGCAACCGTACGCATCATTAGGATTCCTAACATACCGCCAACCAAAAGCACCCATACTTGATCAGATATCGCAAACGCAGCTAAAATAGAATCCACTGAGAACGCAATATCCATTAATTCTACTGAAACAACCGTGCTCCAAAATACTCCGATTGTACGTGTAAGCCATGAATTCTTATTAAATTGTTTCACGCCGTCTTCGCCATCTCCGGCTTTTGACCTGAAATGCTGGATTACGATCCATGCTAAGTACGCAGCACCTAAAACTTTAATGAACCAAAATTTAACGAGGTATACGCCTATTCCAATAAATATGAAACGGAAGAAGTAGGCACCGAACATCCCATACATAAGTGCTCTTTTACGTTGTTTTTCAGGAAGATGCTTTACTAAAACAGCCAGAACAAGGGCATTATCAGCGGATAATAATCCTTCTATTATTACTAAGGAACCAATTAGTCCCCATGCTACAGGATCAGTTAATACGTCCGCCCACATGTCCAAGTCAAAGAATAAAGCATACGTACTTAAGATTTGTTCTAAAATTTCCAAAGTGTTAACCCTCCGTTGTATATCTTAAAAATAATGGGGGAAAGAAATAATTCCCCCTAACTAATCACTAATTCTTAAACGCTTAAGCCATATGCTTTAACCAATGAGTGTAACCCGCCTTGATAACCGGAACCAACCGCATTGAACTTCCAATCAAGATTATGTCTATAAATCTCACAAAATACGACAGCTGTTTCAATACTGAAATCTTCTCCAAGGTCATAACGTAAAACCTCAGCGCCCGTATCTTCATTTACTAGACGTACAAAAGCGTTGGTAACTTGTCCAAAATTTTGACGGCGATTTTCAGCATCATGAATCGTTACTGTAATAGCAATTTTGTTTACATCAGCAGGGATTTTAGAAAGATCGATTTTGATTTGTTCATCATCGCCATCCCCTTCTCCAGTTCTGTTATCTCCAGTATGGGTAACGGAACCGTCCGTACTTTGAAGATTATTATAAAAAATGAAATCGAAATCGTTACGGCATTTGCCGGAAGCATTTAAGATGAATGCAGAGGCATCCAAGTCAAAATCTTGACCTCCATCAAAATTTTTAACATCCCATCCTAAACCTACAACGATTTTTTGTAATGTTGGATCATTTTTAGTCAGATCAATACGTTGACCTTTACTTAGTTGGATAGCCATGTGCAAAATCACACCTCTCAAATTCGTAAATTACTATTTAATAAACGAATGTTATTATCCTATTTGTAATCCATAGTCATTGCATAGAGCAGCTAAACCGCCTTGATAACCGGAACCGATCGCACTAAATTTCCATTCTCCTTGATGGCGATATAATTCACCTACAACAACGGCAGTTTCAATGCTAAAATCTTCTCCCAAATCATATCTGATCAGTTCTTCATTCGTTTCTTCGTTCACAATTCGAATGAATGCATTTGAAACCATACCAAAGTTTTGACTTCTGGAATCAGCATCATGGATGGTTACAGCAAAAGCAACTTTTTGTATACTTTGAGGAATACTTTGGATTGAGATTTTAACCTGTTCATCATCGCCGTCACCTTCTCCAGTTAAGTTGTCACCCGAGTGAGTTACGGAACCAGCACCACCTGTTGTATTATTATAGAAAACAAAATCTTCTCCGCCGGATACTTTTCCGCTTTCATTCAAAAGAAATACGGATGCATCAAGGTCAAAATCGTGTCCGCCATCATATTTATTTACGTCCCATCCTAAACCTACGATTACTTTTGTTAAACCAGGATTTGTTTTTGTAAGATCTACTTTTTGTCCTTTTGATAATGAAATTGCCATTTTAATTCCCTCCAGTATTTTAATTAAAATTTATTATTGATATTTGCTGCAAATCTCCGATAGACTGCTATCTTTTGTTCCATCACCAATAGCAGCAAACTTCCATTCTGAATTGTGACGATAAATTTCGCCTGTAATCAATGTTGTTAATCCAGCATAATTATCGGATAAATTAAATCGAACTAATTCTTCACCTGTATCGTGATTCATAACACGTATATAAGCATTCTCAATCATGCCGAAGTCTTGTTTTCTTTGAACACAGTTATAAATGTTTACGACAAAAACTAATTTGTTGTATGTATTAGGAACGGATTTTAAGCTGATTTTAATGGTTTCATCATCACCATCGCCATCCCCAGTTAAGTTGTCTCCTGAATGAATAACAGAACTACACGCACTTTTTTTATTCCCAAAATATACAAGATCTTTATTGTTCTGTAATTTATCTGCACTCAGCATAATAACTGATGCATCACAGTCTACATCGGCACTTCTGCTAAAGAAGCCGCCTTTTTTCTTTACTGGATCCCAGCCTAAACCAACCATAATCGTATTTAGATTCGCATTACCTTTTGTCAGGTCAATTCGTTGTCCTTTTTGTAAGCTTATAGCCATTAACGTTCTCTCCTTCTTTCATTTTGGATTTTCTGTATAGTAGCCATGGGTGAAACAACGAATATTTACATAAATCAATAAATTTCGTTAGTTAATATTTACTAGTTTATGAATTCATTAACTAGTAAAGCGCTATATATTTACTATAATAACTAAAAATACCTTACATTTACAACTTTTTATATTAATTTCCATGAGATACTTTATATTTGTCGAATTTTTAGGCGTTTTGTATTATTATCTCTTCCAGTTATAACCTTTTATTCTTCTTTTCCCTGGATGCTTTTCATCAATTTAGACTCTTCATTTACAGGAAATAAAGATTACTAATTTAGTAAGTACTAAATATCGTCATACCGGCAACAATATACATTCAATAAATGAATATATATAGTAAAACTAAATGATGGTGGTATATTGCCGTTATGATAGACATTAATAGCAGGACATTGAGGTCTAACTAGACAGGAATTACCCATTAACTGAAAAATAGTAGTTATTGATGGTGGAAAGAATCTTTATGAAAGGAGTAGAGGTTGAATGAAGAGGATTTTAATTGCTTTAGTGATTGTATTATCTGCTGGATGCAGTAACTATCCAAACATTAAACAGCCTGAGGTAGGAAGATTACCTTTACACAACATTGAAGAAAGCAACTTCATTAGGATCTGTACCGATACAGCCGCAGATATTAAAGCCTCCTCACATGAATTGGAAATGACGTTAAATCAAATAGACTTCAAAGATACGCAGTGGAAAAATGAACTGCAATCAATAGTAGCTAATTTGTCCTTTGCCACAAACTATTATGCACTCGAAACTACTAAAATGAGTGATGAATTAATCAGCAAGTATACAAAAACGATAACCACCTACGAAGAAGGAATTACAACCATCAGAGTAGTCATTGATTTGATTAAACATTGTTTGGAGTCGTTCAATAAGGAAGAGCTATTAAAAACTACCCCTTTGTTGGAGGCAGGCAATGTACAAATTAAACTGGCATTAGAGAAATTAGAACAGGAAGAAAAGTAATAAAAGTACTAATGATTTAGGGGAAATATGTATAACAGATAAGTTGGATACAAAGAATATTTACTCTCATCACTCTTTCTCATGTTATGAGTCTTTTAGCTGCAAAAAAAGAGATTATTCATCTGAATAACCTCCCTTCTTCTACATGGATTCCATTTGAGTAGCTTGCTTATCTATGTCCTTATTATATTTTTGCACCACCATATAAACGAATACTAAGCCAACCAATTCCCCAAGAGAAGCAGCTATGGCACCCGCTCTTCCATTTAATGAAGGGAACAGGACAACAAATGTCACTAAAATAATTACAACCGTAATCAGATTATAAAGTTGTGGCTTTAACATAGCCCCTGTTTTCTTGTTTAGCATTAAAATGCCGCCAAAGTAATCCACCCAAGGAAAAACAAAGGTTTTTATAATAAAGAATTGCAGCACCTGCAATGTCTCTTTAGCCAATGTACCGGTTGTGCCAAAGATGGTATCCATAAACCAGAAGCCTGCAGGTGTATAGCATAATATAAGCAATAACGTTGTAGGAACTATACTAAAAATCACAATACACTGAAAGACCGCTTTTTTGTTTGTATCATGAAATTGAAGAACGACCTGATGGGTGTACATAAAAAAGCTGATGATCAAATTCGTTACACTAAAGGCAAGAGCAAAAGAAGCTATTCCGAGATTAACATTGTCAATAAAGCTTAAACAAGCATAAATGATAGGTGTTACAAGTGTTTGAAAGGATAAGTAAAAGACCAATGGCGTATAAAACTTTCCAATCTCTTTTTGGGTCAATGGTTGTTCATCTTCTTCATCCAGTTTGTCTGTCTTTATTAAACGATGGCCTCTCCAAATACTGATTACACATTCGATTAACATACCAGTTAAAAAAATGATGGCTCCGGCTATGCTTGATAGTAAATCCGAATAATGGATGAAATACAATGCGATTGCAATCATACCAATGAGGCGAATAATCACACCATAGGTCACCCATTTTGTTTCAAGATGATTAATCATAATTCCTTGATATAACGTACGGATACCTGATAGTAAAATTACGACTGCTAATACCTTAAATGTATTCATTAAAGCTGACAAATTTTCAGGTTCTGCATTAAATAAATGAGTGAATAGCCATTCTCCAAGCGGTGAAAACGCAATTAACATACAAATAAGCATTAAAGCAACAATGATTTTTATAAAAAAAGAGCAAATAGCCTGGAAGGTCGACTTCCCTTTTGCTAACGCTGAGCTTGTTTGTCTGAATACTAGTGCCGGTCTTTCCATAATACTAAACAGTGAAAAAGCAATTGCATAGTTGGATATAATGACCTCCGCTGCTTCAGCTCGACTAAGTGTCCCGTTAATAATAACGTGAGATACCGAAGTCAAACTAGCTGACAAAGCCAATGGGATAAAGAATAACAATATTTTCCCTAATGTATATTCCGCTGATGCTTTTTGTTGTTTCATGTCGTAACCTCACTTCTTTTCGATCAAACAATTTATAACAAAACTAATATGTTCACTCTCATGCGGAAACTGAACAAATCATCAAGCCATTCATGCTGCTCATTAAATTAGATTATTCCTCCCAAGCGGGAATCGTCTATCTAAACGCTCTATGCATATGTATAAGCCGAATTTGCAAAGAATAAAATAGAGCACCTTTAATTTATTTTTTATTAGAAGGAGATATATTTATGTCCTTTCCCTGGTTTAAGAAGAAAAAAACAGAATTATCTGGAACATTAACTGAAATGAAAAAGATGCTTGATCAAAATAAGAAAGTAATACACAAAATGACGCATGAAGATGAAATGATTTTAAGAATGATACGTGAAAAAACAAGCTTGGCCAATCAGAATAATATTACCAGGACTAAAGCCTATCTTTCTTTTTATCAAAACCATCCAGAGATCCACTGGCCATTTCTTGCCCATATGGTTTCCAGAAATGCCGGATGGAATATGACTGACTTAAAGGGTACTTGTTTATCAAGATTGCTGGAGAAAAAGGAAGCTGCAACATTCTTTTTATTTTTAGAACGGGGCAATTGGTTGATTTTTAATGATGCCTATCCTCAATTACTCATGTATGAAGAATCACTTAAATACGGTCGGAATCTCTCCTACTTATTGCCTCATTTATTTGTTTCAGCGTATATGGAAACGGTTTGGACTTACTTTTGGCAATATAAAGATTCAGCTCTTCTAACGGTGGCGCTTATCATAAATGAACAAAATCATTTAGAAGAAACACTCATAAAAGAACCCAATATCCATAATCAGGTACTTGTAAAACCCGAATTTTCTCTACAGGATCATTTATCGATGAATCAAATTCTCTTTCCTTATTTGAAAAATAATACGAAGATCAGTTTTGTGGGTAAAACGATCCATCACTTTGAACAGCTCGATAGCCGAATTCAAATTGGAAAGGATTTGTATACGTGTTTATTTGATGATAGTAGTTTGAAAAAAATTGAACAATGGGCATTAAATACGCCGCATACAGGCTCAAGAAAGGATTATTGGCCACATCTTTTTAATGATATAAATGAAGAATTTCCAGGAAAAAAGTATAAAGTTCGATTAAGAGAATGCAGGCTGCTATCTGGGTCTCCTCACTTTTATAGCCCTTCACTCTCATATGTATGGAAAGACGTCTCGCACTCGCCACCTCAATATACAGAATGGTATAAGGATTCAATGATTGTAAAGGAAATGGTTCCAAGTATGAATCAAACTATTGAAAATGTAGAAGTTGATTATTGTAAAACACTGGAGAAGTTGGAGATGGCATGTATGGCAAAGAATGTATTCCCTCTTTTTTAAATTATGGTTAATATCTAAGGTTTCCCAGCACTGTTATAGTGAATACTCTTAATAAAAAAATATACCACTATGAATCGTATAATTCACAGTGGTATATCAAAATGACTTAATTTGATCTTTCTTTTATTAATGAAAACTCAGGATCAACTGAAACTTTTTGCAGAGGCACTGCCAAAGATATCCCCTCTTTTTCTAACAGCTGCATGATACTTAAATTGATTTGATGTTTAATTTGGACATGTTCTTCCCAAGCAGTAGTATTTGTAAAGAAATAAACTAGTATTTTTATATAATGATCTTTAAATTGATCGAAGGCTACGACAATGGTGTCCTGATGAACACCTTGATGTGAGCGCAGCAAATGTTTAATTTCCTCTATTAGATTATCAAGTTGATCTGTCTCCCTTTGGTAGGCGACGTCCAAATGAAAATCGATTTTTCGTTTTCCCATTCGACTCCAGTTCGTGATTGCATCGCTGGCCAGCGTAGCATTGGGTACAGTCACTAACGCCTGGCTGAATGTACGAACCTTTGTACTTCTAAAGTTTATATCCTCCACAGTTCCTTCAACATTAGATGTTAAAATCCAATCACCGATAGAAAAAGGTTTTTCTGTGACGATTACAATTCCGCCAATTAAATTACCAACAGCGTCTTTAGCTGCTAAGGCAAAAGCTAAACCACCCAAACCAAGACCGGCTACCAATCCATTTACGTCATAATCAAATTCTTGACCGATAATACTAATGCTGATGGCTACGATAATCACTCTCATGGCTCTGGATATAAAGGGAATGAGGATCAAATCGATTTTTTGATTCATTTTCTCATTAATATTTAATAAAATACCTTGTGAAGGTGAGGACAAATTAAATAATCCCCAGGTAATCAAAAAGATAATCATTGAACGCAATAATTTTAAGAAAAAAGGATTATGTTGATTGATGAATGGAAAGTACTTTACCCCTATGTACAGACCAATGATAATAAACAGCCAACTGATCGGTTTTTCAAAGCTTTTAAAAACTTGAATAAATAAATCATTTGGCTTATCCTCTCTCAATTTTAATATCAACTGAAAGACATACTTCGTAACTAGCTTCCTAAAAAGGATGAATAGCAAAACAATCCCTAATGCAATCCCAGTGTTAACCCATTTCTCATAGTCTCCTTCATATAAAGTGACCATTAACTTGTAATCTAACAAACGATCAAATCCTTTCTGTCTTGATTGAAGTTCTACTACCAAGTCAGAATTTTTATCCATATTATGAAACATCATGTAAGTAATACGCATTATTTTACCCTGATTTTCAATAAAATGAAAATAATGTGTCTTCAAACGAAGAGAGTTTCAACAAGTATGAAAGTTACATCAGCAATTTACGATATTTATATAAAAAATATAATTCTTTTCCAATTATGATAGGATATTACTTCATTTAATGTTAAAATGTTGAATAATTCTAAATATACAGATAAATTTACCTAATTGGAGATGATTGTCATGACTGAAATGCGTAGTAATATGATAAAAAAAGGAATAGATCGCGCTCCACATAGAAGCTTACTGAGAGCGGCTGGTGTAAGTGAAGAGGATTTTGGAAAACCATTCATCGCGGTTTGCAATTCCTATATTGACATCGTTCCTGGTCATGTACATCTGCAGGAA
The DNA here is from genome assembly GCF_058267515.1 of Pradoshia sp. Z6_59. NCBI lineage: Bacteria > Bacillati > Bacillota > Bacilli > Caryophanales > Bacillaceae > Pradoshia > Pradoshia sp. Z6_59. Next base: position 89,667 of record NZ_JBZCPP010000007.1, on the reverse strand, counting down.
TTCGGAAAGATTGTAAAGGAAGCAATCCGTGAAGCGGGTGGGGTTCCGTTTGAATTCAATACTATTGGTGTCGATGATGGGATTGCTATGGGCCATATCGGCATGCGTTATTCTTTGCCGAGTCGTGAAATTATTGCGGATTCTATTGAAACAGTCGTATCAGCGCATTGGTTTGATGGAATGGTTTGTATTCCAAACTGTGACAAAATCACACCTGGTATGATGATGGCTGCTCTTCGTGTCAATATCCCAACTATTTTCGTCAGTGGCGGACCAATGAAAGCTGGTAAAGATAAAGATGGCAACTCCCTCTCCCTCACTTCCGTTTTTGAAGGTGTCGGTGCCTATCAATCCGGACAAATTGATGAAGAGCGACTGCAGGAGCTTGAACAGGTCGCCTGTCCAACATGCGGTTCATGTTCCGGAATGTTCACCGCGAACTCAATGAATTGCTTAGCGGAAGGCTTAGGTTTAGCTTTACCTGGTAACGGGACAATCCTTGCCGTTGCAGAGGAAAGAAAGGATTTTGTCAGACAATCAGCCAAACAGCTGATGCAGCTCATCAAAACAGACATTAAACCGCGTGATATCGTGACCATCGATACAATTGATAATGCATTTGCTCTTGACATGGCCATGGGTGGTTCAACGAATACAGTCCTTCATACTCTCGCATTGGCTCATGAAGCTGGATTCGAATACCCGATTGAGCGTATTAATGAGATTGCCAGCCGAGTCCCCCATTTGGCAAAAATAGCGCCGGCATCTGATTATCATATTGAGGATGTACATAATGCCGGTGGTGTCAGTGCTATTATTAATGAATTGCTGAAAAAGCCGGGTGCTTTAAACGGAGAATGTATAACTGTCTCTGGCCAAACATTGAGAGAAAACGTGCTGGGCTGTGAGATTTTAGATTATGATGTAATTCGTCCTTTAAGCAATCCACATTCTGAACGTGGCGGCTTGGCTGTACTGTTTGGCAATCTTGCACCAAATGGTTCAATTATTAAAGTTGGAGCGGTCGATCCCGAAGTTGGCGGCTATCACAGAGGCCCTGCTATTTGTTTCGATTCTCAGGAGGATGCTTTATCAGGTATCATTACCGGTAAAGTAAAAGAAGGAGATGTAGTCGTCATTCGTTATGAAGGCCCAAAAGGCGGTCCCGGTATGCCGGAAATGCTTGCTCCTACCTCGCAAATTGTCGGAAGAGGATTGGGCGCAAAAGTAGGCTTAATTACAGACGGACGTTTTTCAGGTGCCTCAAGAGGAATCAGCATTGGCCACATATCACCTGAAGCGGCTGAAGGCGGCCCCATTGCCTTTGTTGAAAATGGCGATATCATTGAACTCGATATGAATAAACGTACCATTCAACTGGAGATCTCAGACGAGGAATTTGAAGTCCGCCGAGCGAATTGGAAAGGTTTTGAGCCAAAGGTCAAGACCGGCTATCTGGCACGATATTCGAAACTCGTCACTTCCGCCAGTACGGGAGGCGTTATGAAAATTTAGTGATGAAAGGGGTATAAACTGCGGTTTATACCCCTTTTTTTGTCTTTTTATAAGGCTATTTCTTAAGCCAACTACTATTATTTCACAATCGCTCCGATAATAAAAATAGCTAATACTCTGATTTGCAATCATCCTCGCTGGCTCTATTTTGACTAGCCGTTTATGATTTACGAATTACCATTTTGTATATATCAAGATACCACAGCCTCAAACAGCTTCAACTAACTCCTCTCTAAAAAAACAACTTTATTAGTTTTTCATATTCCAACTTCCTTTAATGCTATTTATTTAGTATTCTGACCTGCAATTATAAATTTATCCCCATTACAATAAAGCCGTCTTTTCTATTCCGCTTCCGTCAATATGTCACATTAGTAAAAAACAATCTTCTCAAATATTTAATCGTTGGCCCTTTTTTGGTATAGAAAACACCTAAGTTTTTGTGCTGTCATATTTGCTTATTTCATCCAAATCATTTTCCTTAAGATATCGTTAAATAATATTGTCTTATATCATTATTATCCTCCCATTATAGCATTGACAGCCTTCCCCTTCCTCACAAACCTTTTTTCAAGTGACTACACAGACAACAGTTTATTTTTAATTTTATTCTGATGACAAATGTATATAAAAGGATTTAAAATAATTATATAAATATAATTATAAAGGAGGATTTACAGTGAAAAAACTAACATCTATTTTTTCTGCCTTTATCGTTTTATTACTTGTTTTATCTGCGTGTGGGAACGAAGATACTAAAGAATCTAAAAAGGATAGCGTTGATCAAGCGTTCTTAAAGGATATAGAAAAAGCTACTGCCGCACGTTGGAAGCTTGCTGATAAGGAAGTAACTGAAGAAACTGATGAAAAAGAACATTATACAAAACTTGTTAGTTCTGAAACTGACATATTAGCAAAATATAATGATAAACAGTTCAATGATGTAAAATTACAAGCCCTAGCTGAAAAATATTTAGAGGGGTTGGAAAAACAAAAAGAAGCAGTGAAATATATAAATGTAGATCTGGATAAATATAGTACTCTTTGGTCTGAGGGGTATGATTTACGTAGTACGGTCCTATTACAACTCCAGGAAGAATATAATATTAAGTTGGATGAAGATGGATTTGCTGACTTAAAGACGAATGCACAAATTGTAAATACAGAAAAAGAATACAAAACTAAAATTGATGAAATGATTAAAAACATAAAATTTGCTCCAACTAAGGAGCATGATTGGTATGAATATAGTGCAGTTGTAGAAAATACATCTGGAGTAGCCATGGATTACTTAGAATTAGAGATTGATTTAATGGACAAGGACGGTGTAGTTGTAGATACAGCACAAATTTATCACTCTAATGTATGGAAACCAAATCAAAAAATCAAACTAGAATTCCAAACTGATAAGGAAGTCAGTAAGATGGAATGGACTGCGGACTACGATATTATAATTGAATAATTAATTAAGAGCCTATTCTATTCTTCCTATTAATAGAATAGGCTCTGTCTATGTCTTAGAATAAAAATGCAACATTTTTAAAGAAGTGCTTTTTACATTGTATTTTTTAAAATGAATGCTGAAACTGTATTGGTTCATGCAAAGAAAAATTAGCTTTATATAAAGTAATATTTCCGGATGGCGGCAAAGAGCTGTTTGAATTGTCATGGAAGTTTTTGTCCAATGATATTGTCCATTTTGCTTCATCATTTTTAACTAATACAACGGCTAGGGTTCCAAATTGGACAACTTCTTCCCAAGTATAATCACTAGATTCCTCTTCTACCCTGATATGAATTCCTTGTGTATCTACCAGGATTTCTCCTCGGTAACTTATCCATTTACCTGATAGAGTTGGACCTACATTTTTATAATTTCGATCTCCTCTGTATCCATATGTCCCAATATACTGATGAACTTTATTATCTTTCGCTTTATATGTAACTGCCGCAACATCATCAGCCAGCCATTTGACGGAAAAGTCTCCTTTTGTCTGATAAGGAAGTGTATCCTTTTCACGAGCAAAAAGATGATAATAGACTCTAAAATAGCGCGTTTCTCCAGTAAGTTTATTCTCTTTCATTAATAATGTATGTGTTGAGTCAGGCGAAAGACTCCGAATGGTGTTTACTTTTGATTGATCATAAACGATCAGGATTATATGCAATAAGGTAAATAAAAGAATGACACTTATGCCAATCATCATTTGTTTTTTTGTAAAAGAAGAGAACAGCCATTATGCTAGACCCAAGAAAATTACTCCTTTTAAAATTTATTCTCCCTATCATTTTTTCATAATATGGAAATAAAGTGAAGATAAAAAAACAGTATATGAAACTAGCAAGTCTAAATAAACACAAATTTAAATCGATTAATCAACATTGAAATGAATTAATTTTCAAAATATATTGAATATATAATTCAACTAATTTAGAATTTATATATATTCCAAAAAAATGGAGGGGATGGAATGAAAGATCTTTATTCGTTTGAATCGATAGAAACGTTATCTATACAAGTAGAATCTTCACCTATTTGGGAAGTCATCCTTGGTATAGCTGGCTATACTCATGAAAAGATGCGGCATACCTTTGAGCAGGAAGCCATATGGTCCTCTTGGGAAAACAAACTGCCAATATCTCTTGCTAAGGATTTAAAAGAAATCGAAAATACAAACCTTTGGTATGGGCTTATAATGCTACAAGCAAAATTTTCTTCATCCTCTATTCACGAGTTTCTAGATGCTTTGGCTGAAATTTCGCCAAATACTTTTTACGAAACTGTACTACCTTATAAAAATCGGGTCTGTGAAGAATCCCGTATAAAAACAGCGACGAATTATAAGGAAAAGCATTTGTTTACAGAGTATAGTAAACATTTTTCAGATCATGATTATTTGGAAGACTACGTTCTTAATCTCGGTAAATATAAATTCAAAGAGATATGTGCCCTCTATCAAGCCATTATAGATGGGTGGCATCATTGGGTAAGCAGCTTCGAGGAATGGAGTAAATGGCTAAAAGCACTGGAATTTGAAGAAAAACAGCATCAATCATTGGAAGCAAAGAATCCAACTGAGATCATAGAGCAAATTAGCGGCAGAGCGAATTATATACCGGAACCTTCCGTATGGACTGTTAAGATGGTCCCTCATGTTTCTTACCGACCATGGATACTCGAAATTCGCACAGTAGATACCAAACTGATTTTCTTTCCAGTGAAAGAAGACTATTTTAGGCAATCAGATGTCCCTTCACAGGAATTAATTACTGGCCATAAAGCACTTGGGGATGAGCTTCGATTAAAGCTGCTTTATCAATTAATTAAAGGTCCAATGTCCCTGCAGGGATTAAGCTTCCAATTTTTAATTTCAAAGACAACTCTGCATCATCAGCTTTCCATTTTAAAATCGGCTAAATTTATTCGTGCAGATAAAGGAATCTATTCAATTAATGCCACTCAGCTTAAAGATTTTTCAACTAAGCTATTTCATTATTTGGGTAACTCTTTATGAAAAACTATTCAAAATCGTTTAAAGCACTTTGGATTGGAGAAATTGTTTCTGAATTAGGTGGAGCAGCTGGTGGAATTGTCAATGGATTGCTACTATATGAATTGACCGATTCGAAAGAATGGATGGGTATACTTTGGCTGATTTATTTTATCCCTTCGTTAATTTTACAATGCATCAGCTCTCCATTCTTAAATTACATGGTTAAAGAAAAGCTTTTGCGAAATATACAGCTGATTCGCTCATTCGCTTATTTACTTCCCTTATTGGGTTTTATTTTTCTCTCAGAGAATGGCGCTATTATCGGTTTATTCATATTGCAATGCTTACTGGGTTTAATGCAGCCTATTTATGTAAGTCTCTCTTTCTCCCTTCTTCCGGAGCTTTGTGAGGACAAGGAACTGGTAAATGCTAATGCATTATTGGACGGCACACTTCGTCTTATGAGCTTTCTCGCACCGGGAGCTGCCTCCTTATTTTTATTGTTCATCCCCATTCACTTCATCTATGTCTTTTCTGCAATTATGTTCTTTATAAGCTTTCTTTCTCTTAAACGTCTGCCAGAGAATACTAAACAGACCGTATCTGCCTGGACAAAGCGATTTTGGTGGAAAGAGATGAAGGAAGGATATAAAATGTTTTTTCAATATCCAGGTCTTTTCCGATTGACGCTTCTCTCTTCTACCGTTCAATTTGCCGTGGGAGCCACGATGGTTTTAAGCGTCCCTTTTATTAGAGGAAGCTTGGACGGAGAATATTGGGAGTATGCGATCTTTTCTGCAGCCTTTCCTGTTGGGTATGTTATTGGCACATGGGTATTAATAAGACTTCCTAAATCCCCTTTGTTCATGTACATCGGTTTAATGGGTGGAGGCTTATCTTTTATATTATTATTTTTCACACATTCCATTCCTTATGCATGGTTGTGTGAACTAAGTGGAGGTATATTATTTCCTTTGTTTAATGCACAAAGTGCCGCCATGTTTCAAAAAGGTGTAGCAAAAGAACGTTTAGCACAATTGAGCTCCGTTCGATTATTTTTCCTCCGGCTCACTATGCCATTAGGAATTCTGTTTGCCTCCTCTCCATTTTGGGATTTAGGGGTAAGGCCGGTATTTCTAATAATCGGAACGATCATTTTTGTTCCCGGTTTATTTTACTTTTTTATAACTCTCAAGAACACAGGAAGCACATCCTTTATACAAGTAAAGTAAAGGATTGAATGATAAGTAAACCGAGGATTCCAGATGTGATTCTCGGTTTATCCATTGAATGATTGAGACAAAAACCATAAACACCAGCCCTTTTTATGAACTCTATTGCCTCCTCCTTTATGGCTGAACATCAAAGAAATAACTTCCTTATCTATTGATTCTTTATGCCTAAAATTACAGACAATGTTACTGTTTCTTTATATTCTCCCGACTGACAAACATCTAGCAGGGCTTCTCTAAGCTCCTGTTCAAATTTTTCCACATTATTTTCAAGAAATCGTTTTGAACCGAAAGAGGTGGAATATAGTTTTCCGAGTATTGATTCAACGTTCCAAATGATTTCGTATGTAGGTAATTGGTGAATCTCTAAATGAAATTTTGAGTTAGTTAGTACTTCCTCATGCAACAATATTCTTACAATTATTCAATCTTTGTCGCCCTATAAATCGGCGGGAAGGATTCGTCCACATGATTTATCCAAACTCTGACCTTTTGTCCGTGTTTCAGTTTGCCGGTGTAGGTGCTTTGGTGAATGGAAAGCCTGCGGACGTTCTTGTATTTGGCGCGGATTTCGCGAAGGGTTAATTCCCGTCGTCGTCCTTAAAATTTGAATCCAGCACAATATGGGTTGACCCGTTATTACCAAGAATAATAGTACCTTCGATTCCAGGACCTTTGTTTTCGTCGATGGTTTGAAAGATGATGATGGCGACCAATCCGAACGAACCAACTGAAAGAATCCACTTCCACTTTTTGCTCATACTACCACCTCCTATCTCTCTTTTATCAATAATTCCGCATTGCGTAAACATCCTTTTGTCGTAAATCTTCGCAGATAGAGAGATTACGGTCAAAAAAAAGACCGATTCCCATTAAGAGAGTCGATTTTAATTCTATGCAGTTAATCCAAAAATCACCTATTAAGAATAAAAAACAAGCGTATGTGCAAAATGACACATACGCTTGTTTTTATAATTTATCTGAAGTGACATTGCTATCAATTAGCTGTAGCTGATATTGCTGAATTATATCGGTTAACATTTTACTGTATATTTTTTCGCCTTTTTCATTCTCAGCCGTACTGTAGCCGGCATCCTCCAATGCTTGAGCCTGTTCCATATAGGTGTTAGCCTCAAAAAGGCCATGCTTTTCATAACGTTGATTTTCTTTTAGAAATGCACCATGGTCATCGATGGACTCATCAATCGAATTATAGGCTCTGAAATCACTTTTCGTTTTTTGATTATGAAATTCCGTTGTGTCCATGCTTGCAACGGCCCCATCCCAGTTATGGCCTTTAATGCCAAACAAGTTATTATACTTCTGAGACAGTCCTGATTTTCCCCATTCAGATTCCAGGATAGCCTGCGCAATTGTAATGGATGGCAATATACCATATTCCTTATAATTATCTACAGCGGCACTTTCTATTTTAGCAATAAATTCATATTGATTGCTTTTATTACCTTTTTTAAATGAATCCAAGTAGGTTATATAGGATTTCACCTGAGATTTCTGTTCATCTGTATAATTTAACGTATCCATTACTTCTTCAATATTTTTAAGCTTATATTCGTTTCCTTCTCTTTCGATAAACAGATTAGTTGTTTGTTCGATATTGTAAGGCGCTGCAGTGTCTATATTATATTCAATAGCTGCAATAGCAGCGACATTTTGCCAGTTGGCCTGGACTTTTCCTTTACTTGCATCATCCACTATTGACTGAATTTCCTTCATTCGATCATTCGTAATAAAAGTCTTTTGCTCAGTCGGGAACATTTTCCAAAGAACAAATATCATAAACGCAATCATTGCGAAGAATACTAACTTTAAAGGTTTCATTTGATTTTCTCCTTTTGACAATTCGACATTTAACCGGAAGAAAGTCAGGATAAGCAGTAGATAACTACTATAAACGTTATCTAGTACGTTATCAAATTATATTGTATCAAATTGAGGAAAACTTTAAATGAAAGTTTCTTCAATAATATGTAATGGTTGGTAATCTATTAGAATAAACTCATTGTTTAGTACCCATCATCACCTCTTTATCTAAATACAGAATAATAGTTTGGATAGAAAAAACCATGAAATTTTTATTTCGACTAAAAATATTATCCTGTTATTAAAATCTAATATTTTAAATTTTCTGAATTAATATTGCTTTTGAACTTTCAAATCTTTATAATCTTCCTTAGATATAATATTAGAAACTTTTCTGCATCCATTAATGTAAGCGTATACACCATACTGAAGGAGTGATCTTTATCGAATCTATTTTAAAACCTGCCATAATTTTGACAGGCGGGTTTAGTGGAATACAGCTTATGGAGACAATCCAAAAGCTGCAAATCAAGAAAGCTTTTATCATGATTTCAGGAAAGCTTTACAAAGATGCGAAAACGCATCTCTTCTCAAAGCTTGAAAAACAAGGGATATCGTTTCAACTCTATATTTGCGACAAAGGTGAACCAACCTTCAGTCAGGTGAGAAAAACCACCCATACAGCTCTCTCAGAAGGCTGTGATGGTGTTGTGGCAATCGGTGGTGGCAGTGTAATTGATCTCGCTAAGGCCGTTTCCGTCTTTGCCATTAATTCAGAGCATACTTTACTTACCACCCAGCAAGAATCCAAAATTAATCGTCTTCCCTTGATTGTCATACCAACCACAGCCGGTTCAGGATCAGAAGCAACAAAAGTTATGGTCATTACTGACGATGAAACTGGCATTAAACGCAATCCCTCTCATCCAAGTTTTGTACCGGATGCGGCCATATTAGATTCCTATTGGATCAAGAAATTACCGCCGGCCATCTCCGCATATACAGGCTTAGACGCACTTACCCATGCAATGGAAGCTTATGTTTCAACAAAAGCAACTGAATTAACAGACTTCTATGCTCTTCAAGCCTTCAAGAAAATCACCAACGCCCTTCCAAACGTTTACATAAAAACAAATGAACAACAAGCCTATGATGATATACTGATCGGCAGTTTATATGCTGGAATAGCATTCTCAAATTCATCAACTAACTTAGCACACGCCACAGGCAGAGCCTTAGGGACAAAATATAAAATCCCCCATGGTTTAAGTGTTGCACTCCTGCATCCATTTGTAATTGACTTCGGAATTGAAGATGCAGAAGATCGTTATGCAGAACTAGCCGTTGCTATTGGACACAACCCCAATGAAAGCAAATCAGCCCTGGCCAGAAAAATACTTAAACTGGTCTATCAATATAATGAGCAGTTTCAAATTTGGGAGACAGGAAGACCATACATCCCAACGGAACAAATGTGTTCCTCACAAATAAAGGAATTAACGGCGCTCACTCTTTGCGGCAATGGTATTGACACAAACCGCAGGATTCCAACTCAAGAGGATATTGAAAAGATTTTTCATCAATTATTTCAAGTATTGAACCCTGATTTGATTCATCAATATAATCGTAATGATTAAGGAGGAATATTATGGCTGAAATGAGTGGCGGCGAAGTCATCGCAAAAATGCTAAGCCTTGAGAATGTTGAAAAATTATTTGGCATCATTGATGGAACTTATTTTGGATTCTATTCAAACTTACAGAACCATGGTATTGAATTGATTTCTCCACGTCATGAGACGAGCGCAGCCCACATGGCTGGAGCCTATGCCAGATTGACTGGTAAGCTTGGAGTTTGCATGGCCAGCAATGGGCCGGGAGTAGCCAATATCCTTCCTGGACTAGTTGTCGAGCAGGCAGAAGGTAACCGGGTGCTTGTGATTACCAGTGCCAGGCGGACCGGCATCATGTACCCAGACCGTGGAGGTACCTATCAATGCTTTGATCAGACAGCAGTGATTGGCCAGATTGCGAAATGGAGCGAAGCAGTTCCTTCATTCGATAGGATTCCAGAAATGCTCCGCACCGCCTTAAGAAAATGTTTCGAAGGACGCCCAGGAGTCGTTCATCTTGATATACCGGAAAATATTCTCAATACGAAAGTGAAATGTGACCTTTCATTTTGGAGGGCTAGCCAATATCGTGTAACCCAGCCACCTGAACCAAATAAACAACAATTAGATGAAACGGTTGAACTGCTTATATCAGCTAAATTTCCTGTTATTCATGCTGGCAGTGGAGTCATTCATGCACGCGCCTTCAATGAGCTTGAGAAGGTTGCGGAATTATTACAATCGATGATTACAACAAGTTGGGCCGGACGAGGCGCTATTTCAGAGAATAACCGCCTTATGCTACCAATGGTTCATATTGAGGCTAATAACAAGGTTCGCAATGAAGCAGATGTGCTTTTAGTGCTAGGCTCAAGGATAGGAGAAACAGATTGGTGGGGAAAAGCACCTTACTGGAACAATAACCAAAAGGTAATTCAAGTCGATTTAGATCCTTCTATTCTCGGTGCAAATAAGCCAACTGAGGTCAGCATACTCTCAGATGTAAAAATCTTTTTAGAAAAATTATATCAACGACTTCTTCCCTTCAAGGATCAATTGAACTACCTTCAGCGCGAAGCATTGCTATCCAAATACCTTGAAGATAAGCAAAAGCACAGGGATAAGCTTAACGAACATCTAAATGATCATGCCACTCCGATGAACTCAGCTCATATTCCTGCTATATGCAGTGAGGTATTTCCAAAAGAATCACCACTTGTTATTGATGGCGGAAATACAGCCATTTGGACAAATTTCTATTATAAGGTTAGAGAACCGGGAACAGTCATTTCGACATTTAAATTCGGGATGCTCGGGGCAGGTGTCGGTCAGGCGCTCGGCGCAGCTGCTGCTAAGCCAGATGTACCTGTCTGCTGCATCATTGGAGATGGAGCAATGGGCTTTCATCCACAAGAGATTGAAACAGCAGTGCGGAATGGCTTGCATATTATCTATATCGTTCTTTGCGACCGTCAATGGGGAATGGTAAAAATTAATCAGCATATAGCCATGAAGCCAATTAAGACCTTAATCAAGAAAACCCTCAGCCCTGAAGAAAGCATTAATACAGACCTGGGCAATATCAATTTTCAACAGTTAGCTGAAAGCATGGGTGCACATGGGGAATATGCCAATAATCCAACTGAATTCCGCGAGGCCCTTGAGCGATCAATCCGAAGCGGGATTTGTTCGGTTATTCATGCTGATGTAGATCCAGTCAAGCATATGTGGGCACCAGGCTTAAAATATTTTAAAGAAATGCATGCTGAACCAAGGGGTAAATAGCATGAATATCGATGATATCCAATTAAATTTCAACGCAACTTCACTGACAATTATGAATATCTTAATCGGGTTTATCATGTTTGGGGTCGCTTTGGACTTAAAATTGGCAGATTTTAAGCAAAGTGTTAAAAACCCAAAACCGGCTATAATCGGGCTGTGTTGTCAATTCGTCTTGCTTCCGGCATTTACGTATCTACTCGTTCTTATCATACAGCCAAGACCAAGTATCGCTCTAGGATTATTTTTGGTAGCTGCTTGTCCGGGCGGCAATTTATCTAACTTCTTGACTTACTTAGCTAAAGGTAATACCCCATTATCCATCAGCATGTCGGCTATTTCAACCGTACTGGCTATTTTTATGACTCCCTTTAACACCTTGCTTTGGGGTTCTCTTTATGGACCAACAGATAGTTTGCTCAAATCCTTTACTATCAGTCCGCAAGACTTGCTAGTGACAATCTTTCTAATGCTCGGGTTACCGCTTGCTATCGGGATGTATATCAATCATAAATATCCGGAAAAAGCCCAGCAAATCAACAAATGGGCGAAAAAAGCTTCCATTGTTTTCTTCCTAGGCTTTGTCATCGTTTCACTGGCAGCAAATTTTAAATATTTTATTGAGTTCATTGGGATGGTTGCGATCATTGTATTTATTCATAATTTACTTGCCATAGTCATTGGTTACACCACTTCCTCGCTGTTAAGGCTTCCGATTGCTGATCGTCGGGCCATCTCGATTGAGGTCGGGATCCAAAACTCAGGACTAGGACTTGTTTTGATCTTTAATTTCTTTGACGGACTAGGTGGTATGGCCATAGTAGCTGCCTGGTGGGCAATCTGGCATATTATATCTGGGCTTACCATTGCTACTTATTGGTCAAAGCGGCCACCTCATAAAGAAACCGTCCAAGAATCAGCCAGGAGTGTGAAAACATGAATGTACTCATAACAGGCGCGGCAGGTTATTTAGGAAGCCTTCTTGTCCAACGACTATCTGTGGCAGAAAAAAACGGGAAACCTATTCACATTATCGCTACTGATATTCAAGAAAAGCCTATATTTTATTCCGACACTACCATAGAATATGTACAGATCGATATCCGCTCAGAGGATGTACATAAGGTTATGGCCACATATCATATCGATACGGTCGTCCACCTGGCTTCTATCGTTACACCAGGAAAAAAGAGCAACCGTGAACTGGAATATTCCGTTGATGTTCTCGGTACAGAAAATATTCTAAAGGCTTGCGTCAGCAATGGCGTGAAACGTCTTATCGTCTCCTCAAGCGGTGCTGCATATGGCTATCATCCAGACAATCCTGATTGGATTACAGAAGATGTGCCGATTCGGGGCAACAAGGAGTTTGCATATTCCTATCACAAAAGGTTGGTTGAACAGTTATTAGCTCAATATCGTCAAACTCACCCAGAGCTGGAACAGGTCATCTTCCGAATAGGTACCATCCTTGGCGAGACAGTGAACAATCAGATTACCGCTCTGTTTGAAAAGAAAGCCTTAATTGGCATCTCTCGATCTGATAGCCCATTCGTCTTTATCTGGGATCATGATGTCGCTTGCTGTCTCGAACGGGCCGTTACAGGTGATGTGACAGGAATCTTTAATGTTGCTGGTGATGGTAAGCTAACAATCGATGAACTTGCCTATATATTATACAAGCCAGTCATACGGATCCCTGCATTAGTCGTAAGATGGGCTCTTTATATCTTAAAACGATTATCCCTAACTCAATATGGAGAGGAACAGGTTAACTTCCTTCGCTATCGACCTGTTCTAGATAACACTAAACTGAAAAACATTTTTGGATATACTCCAACTTATACAACAAGAGAAGTATTTGAATACTACCTGAAGCACAATGCTAAAATGAAAAGTCAACGTCATCAGTACCGAATTGATGTGAAATCATACAATTAACGTATTTATTTCATTATAATACGGTAACCTTAATTGATAATTTACAAATGGGAGCAGATGCTAAAAGTTCTAAGATAAGTCAAGATGAAATTACATCTTAGTGCTAAGTACTAAACTTAAAGTCAGGTTCGCCAATTGAGATTACTTGCAATTATCTCGACTAAAATGTATATAGGCAACAAGACATGTATCAGTTCTTAAAGAAGGGTGGTTATACGTTTGTTACAAGCCTTTTGGGTTCTATAACTAAAAGGCGTTTTTTTATTTAATAACAGTTTTCCTAAAAAAAATTCTCTTTGTGTCCTACTTAAATTTCAAATAAAGTCCCATTTAACGCTTGTATATATCGCTCAGCAGATTTTTGAACGGCTAGTTTGGCATCCTTCTGAATGATACGATGAAAAGCGTTGTAAATCCGGTCAAAGTTCATTTTGGCTACTTTGTCGGCTATATCCATTACTTTTTTAGCAGGCAAAGGAATCAAATTGGGATAACTATACATAAAACTAACCCATTTCCGATCAGCCACCACCTGAATAATATCTCCAGTCAACAAAATTCCTTTATGATGATTTCCTTTATTCCATTCAAGGACAGTGCCACCTTTAAAATGGCCACCTAATCTGTGAAGGATTAATCCTTCAGACAACTTTAAAGATTCTCCTGACCAAAATACAATTTTTTCACTTTTTCTTAATACCCACTCCTGGTCGTCTTCGTGTATATAGATTGGGATATCAAAGGCTTCAGCCCATTCTATCTGACTGGAATAGTAATGAGGATGTGACAATGCAAGTGCATTTAAGCCACCCATTTTTTTTATTTTATCGACGGTTAATTGGTCAATATAAGTAATACAGTCCCATAATAATGTAAAATTATCGCTTTGAACGATGTATGCTGTTTGACCGATACCAACATCTGGTTCTGTTTTCATACTGTACAAATCTTTTTCTTCATACTTTATTTCATTTTTAAATTGTTTTGAAGATAGCATCTCTTCCATTGTTGTCCACTGCTGCCCATTAGGATTAATATACTGTCTTTCCTCACTGCAAATTAAACATTTCACCGGTGGGTCATTTAAGCAGTCCGTTTGTGTCCCGCAAGTTGTACAAATGTAAAGTGTACTCATTTTTATATCACCATCCCTTTAATTTGGTTCAGTTGTTTATGTGTTAAGTATATTAATTACCAAGAATTTTTACGTCCTGACAAAGGATGATATGATCTACAACTTAAGTCGCAAGTACTCCTGTATTCGTTAGATAAATAAAAGAGACCAGTTTCTATTTAACTGGTCCCCGTTCATTTGTTTCTTATTTAATTAGTGTCTTCTGAGCCCTAAAAAACTCAGTAAATGCTGCATTAATTTCCTTCGTTACTCTGAACTTGGATTTGCATCCAGTACAGCTATAGCGGAAGCCCCCTTTTTTTACATCCAAAAAGCCTATGAACATAAATATCGGGATTAAATACCAACCTGGCATTGGGATGCAGCATGCAATCAAAATAGCCAAAAACATCATATCAGAGACAGTAATTAGTTTTTTCACTTGATTTCCTTGGCATTTTCCGCATTTTACAATTTGTTGATCATTCATTATAATTCCTCCCTCTCATAATAATGAAAGCGCTTTATAAGTAGAATTAGACATAAAATAAATAGTTCGTTTTGATAAAACGTATTCATATCGTTCACAATTTAGACACATATTATAATATTCGTCACAAATTTATAATGTCCTTCATCATTTCCAATTTATACAAAAATGTTTATTTATTAGTAGGGATTTTTATGATTATATGAAGCAAAAAGACTACGGATTATATTTCTTATGATGGTATTAGGTAAGAGGAACAATAAAAAGGGAGGGCGTTTTAAAACGCTCTCCCATTATTAATTGATTTGTTTTTTTATTTACCCACAAACATAATATGCAAGCAATTTTTGAACATCTTCAATGCTACTGCCTTTTTTGAATGTCTTAGTTATTGGTATATTTGCTCCAGATAACCAAATTTTAAGCTCGGCATCCAAATCGAATGTTCCAGCTGTTTCCGTACTGAAATGAGTGATACTTTTATAAGGAATGGAATGATACTCAACTTTTTTCCCCGTCATTCCTTGTATGTCTACAAGAATAAGTCTGTTGCCCGTAAATACAATCATATCCCTGATTAACTTGTACGCTTGTTGAACTTCTTCACCTGGAAACAATACTTCTTTTAGAGATTTGGATACTTCATCCTTACTTACAGTTGAAGAATTACCCATTAACCCATCTAAAATTCCCATCTATGTATCCTCCTTTATGATTCTGATTACTTAAAGTATACCTTACTAATGATTTTATATAAAATGGAATTAAATACTATAATATATTTGTACAAGTGTTCGACAAAAAAGATACAGGTTCTGTATTTATATGAAAGATATGAACTTACAAATAGGATGCTTGGTGGATGTCTTTATTTCCATCCCACCACTCTATTTTCAAATTCAATTAGAGTATTAAGGATCTTCAATAAAGGAGGAATTACGGTGCCAACTTGTCAAAACTGCGGCAGCAAATGGTCATGGAGTGATTCGCTTAAAAAATTAGCGTCATTCCGCAAAAATATGAAATGTAATAATTGTGGAGCTAACCAGTACCAAAGCACGTATTCACGAAAACTCACTTCTATTGTTGTATTATTTCCACTAGTAACCATTCCTTTTACGGTACTATTTAATTTATCCTTACCCTCTGTAATCATCATCGAATTAGTATTAATGCTTGTTGTTTTATTATCAATGCCTTTATTTTTACAATTGACTGATAAAGAAGAGCCGTTATGGTGAAAAAAGGAGACTGCTTAGAAATTCTAACAGTCTCCTTTTCTCTATTTTTACCTTCAATTCTATTGTAAAACTTCCTCACCTTGATAAATTCGGTAGGCAGGTACCACCGTATCAGTCACAATCTCTTTACCATTTTCACGGACAAAATCAAGTTTGTAATAAGAGTCAAAGCGCTGGCTGATCTCTGTTTTCACTAATTCTGGCGGTGTAACAACGATTAACTGGAATTTCAGTTTTTCTGCCACCGCAAAAATTGGATCAAGAACGTGTGCTGATGCCGCCTGGCCAAATGGATTATCACATACTAATGATACCCAGCTGTTATCTGCTTCACTCTTAACGGATAGAAGCATCATCATCATGACCATCCGGGCAGATAATTTTTGGCCGCCGCTTCCGTCTGACTTCGTCTTAGAACCTTGGTTAATAGTTTTCCAGGTTGAGTAATGTTCCTTCTGAGGCCGTCCATACATGAATGCGTTATCCGTACGCATGTTATAAACAAGCAGCTCAGGGAAACGATTGCGAAGAGATACAAACAGTATTTGTTCATCACTGATTAATTGTTTGATTTCAACCTCCAGAGCTTTATTGTGATCATCAATTGTCTCGAATTGCTTCGTGATTTTATCAATTGCCATAACGAAATGCTGCTTTAAAAGTGGTTCCACTTCTTCCGCATTTTTAGGCAATAGATCTTCCTTTAATTGAACCAGTGGGAATGTTCCACGCTCATTTTTGATTTTCATTTTCACAATCATGGAACGTATAGCATCGGACATACTCATAACCTTCATACTCGCACGGCTTGCCCAGAAATCCTGCGCCTTTTCAGCTCGTACTTTATCACGGTCCAATTGCTCCAAGCCGCTTCTTGAAAATCGTTTCATATTCGAAATAATCGTTTCAATATGCGCATAATGGCGCGTATCCATATGATCTAATGAGGTCAAAACTTCATTTTTAAATCGAAGCTCCCAATCTTTATCCTCAATGGTCAGCTTTAGCTTACGAAGCGATTGTTCAAGCTTGGCATGTTTAACCTGTTTTTCTTCAATGAAGTTTTGGTGGGCTTCACACCAGGCTAATATACATGATTTCCCCTGATTTTTGATTCTCGCCACGACCTCATCTGTATAAGGCACTGGGTTTTCCTTGAGGATTACGGATAATGTTAATTGGTCTCCCTCATATCCATTAATACGTTCGTTTGTCTCTTTCAGCTTCTTCTCAGTCTGATCCAATTGTTTTTTGGTTAATTTAGTTCGGTCTTTAATTTCTACCTCTTTAACATCCAGATCCTGATCTTCCCATTTTTCCGGCTCTTGTTCATGCTTGCTTAGCTTTTTCTGTGCTTTTTTCGCTTGTTCATTTGCCAGATTAAGAGAGGTTTCTGCAACGGTTACTTCCTTATCCTGCTTACGCTCCTCTTTATCTGCTTCTTTTGCTTCTTTTTGAGCAGTTTGCTGCAAACCCTCTAATATACTGATAGGTTCATCAGGTACAGGCCTTTCTCTCCAGTCTTCATGTTGCTTGGATAGCTTCTTCTCCAATTTAGACTTCTGAGACATTTCAGCTTCTTTCTGTGCTTTTAATGTAAGTAATTCCTGTGCCTGTTCTTCCTTGGAGCGCTGCAAGAGTTTTAATTCATTCAATTGCCCCATGATTTTATCTAATATATGCAGGGACAAGCTTGGTACTTCATCGTTACCCTCCATTTTTTCTGCAGGTGGAAATGAAGCTGTATTTACAAATTGCGCGATTTCCTTAATACTCTGGTCGATAGCCAATTTCCATTCCAAATAAGTTTGATTCCATTGAGCACTTCTATCATTCAGCTCATCTAAATCCTTGGCAATCTCAGCCTGCTGTGCAATAAGAGTAGATTTATGCGTTTCTTTAGCTTCAAGTAATTGTTTATGTTCGTCATATTTTTCTTTTTCCAGAATAAATGCTTCCAATACATCTACGTGTTTTCCGCATTCCTCGATTCTCACTAGCTTTTGATTGATTTGTTCACGTAATTGAGCATGTAATTCTTTTTCTTTATCGAGGATTTGAACAGTTCGTTTTAATTCCGTATCAACCTTGGATATTTCCTTTTCTTCCTGTTCAATGAATTTGGCAATATCTACACAAAGATCTGTATCCGTCATTCTGTTTAATTCGTTATATAAACGGCGAAGAGATCGTTCTGATTTTCCAAGCTCATCTAAAACATCTTTTTTTTCTTCAATTTTCTTTGAAATTGATACCTTCCATTTCATAAATTCATTACGGTTTGTGATAAGTTCATGTTCTTCACCGTGCAAAACAACAAAAGAAGATACCGGATTACCATTCATCTCTTCTCTCAAATAAACAGGTACCGGGCTTTTGAATAGCCTTCCCTGTAATAGATGATGATTGATCTTTTCCCATTGAGTCTGGCTGACGACTAACCCGAACGGTAAAAGAGGATAGGCCTCCAGGTGATGAAGACGTTCATCTTCATCCAATGATTGCAGGTACTGTGTCCCATAGAACACATCTATGCCTGTTTTTTCATCAATCCACTCTTTAAACTCTTTTAGATCCTGATTAGCAATCCAAAAATTCTCATCGTTCAAATAATGGTCTAGCTGACTCTCCCATAGTTCTTTTTTAACCTGTTCACTCTCTTCCTGATTCTGCGTTAATTGACCTTCAATTCCGGCAGCGTATTTGGATAATAGAGCATGGGTCAGGGATGGTGAGACATCATCCAAAACTAATTTCATCCGTTCTAAAATAGAGGATTCTTTTAAATCCTGCTTTTGGTAAGCCTCTTTCCAATTATCTCGTTTGGTGTTCAGATGTTTCAGTGATTCACGCAATGTTCCTAAGGAACCGGACAGTTCATTTTGAAACTCCTGTGTTTGTTGATCCTTCTCCTGCAGTTGTTTTAACTCTTCCTGAAGCTGGATTAGATTTTGTTTAAAATGACTGATTAACCCAGATAAATCATATGTGACACGGTCACCAAATTGGGTGGACATTTCCTTTGATTTCACTTCAAAAGTTTGAAGCTCATCCTGAATAGAAAGAATTTCTGCACTTAATTTAGCGATCTCAATCGTCTTTTGTTTATCATGACCACTTGATTCTTTAATCCGTTTAGTCAGGTATTTTTTGTAAGCATGGTACTGGTTATTTGATTTGGCAATATCTAGATTCGCCTTTTCCCATTCCTCTGTAACCTCTGCTTTAATTTCTTCCATTCGTTGATTCACTTGTTCTAATCCACTATTTTGTTCAAGTTTACTCATTTGGTCAGTCAGATTAAGAATCGTATTTTCAAATTCACTCCATTCCTTTAATAACAAGGAGAAGGTGAATTCGTCCCTTATTGCTTGTTTTTCAGCGACAACTTCCTTCAGCTGTTCATGTTTCTCTTTGTTTTTCTGAAGCTGCTCTTCCCACTTACGTACATCCTGATGGGCCTTGGCATACTCCAAATTATCCTTTTCAAAGCGTAGGACAGACAGTTGCTTCGTTAATTGTTCAATCTCTGTTTCTAGTGAGATTAACTCTTCTTTTTCTTGCTTAATGACATGGTCCAAAGCACCGAGGAGCTGCTGGCCTTCCTTCGTACTTGCTTGTACAATTTCTTCATGCTCTACACCGATTCTGACATGATCTTCAAAAGGAACAATATCCTCTAAAAATTCCTTGTGGGCTTGTTCTCTTTTAAGTAAAACCGGCAAATCCTTTGCGATACTGGCCTGGCTTTTAAAGATTTCGATTAGGTCATTCTTTTGCGCTTCAGCTTTATTTAATACCTGGCTGACTGTTGGGATAATTCTCTTTTGAAAAAGGGAATGATCATCCTCTGCCCCTTCGAAATATTTACCAACTCCGCCTTCATCCCTGTTAATCTCTTTCATAATGTCCCAATCTTTTCGATTAATGCCATATGTATCAAGAATGCGGTAATGTTTTTTTATGTCTCGATATACATCGAATCCATTCCATTTAAAATAATCTTTCAGTTCTTCCGGATCAGCAACCTGTCCATTCTCGTATAGAGGAATATGCTCTAATGCTACATCCTCTTTACGATCAAATTCTCTGGCATAAAAAGTGATATTCGGAACAATCTTAGCTTCACGCTCATCTGAACCTGTTTCTTCATTGAGATCCTCATCCAACAATTTCTTTTGCTCAGCAGAGAACATACCACCGGTCACTAAATGCCGCCCATCGGAACCATCCAGTTCCCACTCGATTAATATATGGAAAGTATACGGTGCAAATTGTTCCTTTTTATTAAAGAAAAATTGCTGATAAAAACGATTATTTTGTTTGCCCCATGCTGTACCCGGTTTGAGCACCTGAAAGATGGATTGCAGAAAAACCCCTTTTCCGCCACCATTCATCATCGCGATTAATCCGTTTGTTGATGTTTGTTCATTGTGAAAATCAAAGGTTGTGTCCTTATATTGCTTTTGCATCCCGTCATACTTCAGTCCGACGATTCTAATGCGATGGATTTTCGGCATGCTCCTGTTCCTCCGTTCTCATAAGTTCCTTCATTTGTTCATAACGGTCATAATCATGGTAAAGGAATTCAATCCGTTCAAATAACTCCATTTTCGGAACAGCTTTTGGTATATCATCCTTGTCCAAAATCACAATCAGCCCTTCAGTTTCGAGCAGTCTCATAGCACTCGTAATCAGTCCGATACGAGTGCGCCTGTTCCCTTTCTTTGTGCCGAAATCATCCGTTTCTATGACCATATGGACCCATGTAGTCACGATATCCGGCATATCAATGGCTTGTTCCTCGCCAAAGGAAGGGTCCTCCTTTAACATTCGATTCCAGTTTGTAATCAATTCATTAACCTGGCGTTCCAATGCATAATAGGTTATCCCTTCACGCTTTGTCCGAATTTTGGCTGCCTGATTCTTATCCACCATAGCCAAAAAAGCCATTAGGATGACACTCATTAAATTAAAATACTTCTTATTTTCTATTTGTTTGTGCTTATCCTTCATATGGGTAAAATTAGTTGCAAAGACCGACCCTGCCGGCTGTACTACTAAATGGATACGCTTAGGCGATTCTATAATATAGGTTCCGGATTCATCTGCCAGTAATAGGACAGTTTGTCTGACTTCCGGCTCATAGTAGGTTTGAAAATGTTCGCTCGTTTCATCAATTACTTTTTCTTTTAGTAAAGTAAAGTACACTTGCGAAGCCTTTTTTATAATCTCATTATTCATTTATTCGAGTTCCTCCCGGACACAAATTTTAAATGGTGTCATTTTGGTCCTATACCAATAAATCGGATCTGATCGATGATCAAACTCCGTATAAATATGACGACCTTCCAATGATAAAAATTGTGGATATTCATTCATTAATCGATGAAGGAGGATTTCACGTTCATCCGTCAATGTTTCCAATTTCCTTGTCGGAGACATGATTTGGAGAGGTTTCTTATCAAACAACATCCATAAATCAATCGTTTCGCTTTCCTCAAACCATTGATCCTGTATTTCCATAGGCATATCTGCTAAATCCGCTAATGAAAATTCTCCATATTGCTGTATATACTCAAATACATATTTCCATGCTTTAATAACAGAGGACCAATCTGTTACTCGCTTGATTAATTCTTCTTCTTCATCCTCATCTTGATTCGTATCTTCTATTTGGAGTGTATGTGCCGATTCCTGCTCCATCCAAATCCAGTCCAGTGGGAGAATAAATTCATTTTTGGGTGAAAATAGCGGTCCAATAATTTGATCAATCAAACCGAAGTCTTTAATTCCCTCTTTCATTAACCAATTTTCATAAATATGCTCTCGGAATGAAACAAGGCTGTTTTCCCAAAATAGAGAAGGATTTTCTGCTTTTAATTTCATCTCATATGAAATATTTTGAATAACCAGCTTTGCAAACCGGTCATGAAGCTGTCTGGTATGTTCAATTTTTTCATGGAGAAGAATTAATTCCTTTTGAACCAACCCATTTTCTTCAGTACGTTTCGCTTTTTCAATCATAGACGAGATGGTACGAAAATGATTTTTCTCCTCCTCGAATTGCTCTTCAATCTCCCACCGGTTTTCCTCTCTTTGGTGTTCTTGCTCCAGGAGAAGAATTTTCGGGTTGTTCATCATCTCTTTCTGAAAGGAATATTCCTTTGTCATTAAACGATTCACTCTCGAAATGAGGTGATCTAAATTCCGTGTCGCTTTTTTGAAGTTGCCATTTTTAATCAGCTGCATACTATATAGCTGTTCAATCGTAATGGAGAACTCTTCCGCCATTTCCCGACTCATAAAAATCATTTCTTGTGCAACATCGGTTAATTTATAAACGATGGATCCACCCATCTCCAGGTTTGTATACAGTTCATCCATCATCACATAACGATAGGTTTGAGTATCCCATACCTGTTTCGTTTCATCAAAATATAAGGATTCAAATGGCTTGCTGTATTCTTCCTTCCCCTGAAATAAGAGACCATTCGTAATTCTTTCTATTTGCTTTTCATCAGCCGTCAGCTTCATTTGTTTAATGCTGTCCTCAACCATATGTAAAATGTCGGTTTTTCTACGGCCATCATCATCATTTAATTCACGATAAAACATGGTCAGTAGAACTTGCATTAATATAGTCTGTATATAAGGCTTGAGTTCACCGATTTCCATTCCTTTTCCCAATTCGAACAAAGGATTCAATCGTTTCATCCTTTGAGAAAAGCCTTCCCACGATTCGTTCACATCCATCTCCTCCACGTTTCAATCGTTAAAACCTCCTGCGGAATTCGGGTTTTGGCAGCCCATAATTCATTCAAGCTGTTTTGCTCCTCTTCCGTGAACCAGGAAAAGAATCGTTCCCTGTGTATTTCATTACGTACCTGTCCTGTCTCCGAATTTGCCTGAACCATGCAGTCAAGCATTTTGCGGTAGATTTTTAAAGCAGGCTGAATGGTGCATTCTTGATATTTATCTATCAATCTCATACAAATGCTGTAGCCCTCTGCATCTAAGTCACCTACATAATAAAATAAATAGGAGGAATCCTTCGGGAAAAGTTTAAAGAAGAAGGAGAAGCTCCTTTCAATCTTTTTACCTTCACCATAAATAATCAGTTCCGGTTCGTAATCTAATATTTCTTCTTCCAGCAATTGAACGCAAGTATGGAAGAATGATAGATTTTCTACTATTAAAACACGTTTAATGTCGGCTATCTGAGCACCTGGCTTCAACCAAAAAACAAATGGTTCTCCAAATTTCATACTTTTTAATTCTTCCATCGATACGCCGATTCTTTGTAGAAATCCCTTTCCCTCAGGGAATAAATCAGAGTCCGTCAGAAATTTTTCATGACCGAAAAGCTCAAGACTCCGCTCTTCCAGCGAAACAATTTGTCTATCCTGACTTGATTTTAGAAACGAATAAAGGTTTTTCACCCTGAACCATTCATCTTCCGTTTGCCATTCCGGATGGTTTTCATAATAAGAAAAATCAAATCGATCATTCAGCTTAAGCATCTCAAGACGATCCCATTTAGTGATTTCTTTTTTGATATTAACCCAATAAAATAATGGCAAGGCTGGATGCCGGCCATTTGTTTGTTTATTTAGTATCGGTATAAGAATATTCTCTTCAACGAGTCTTTCGATAACATCGTGAAACAATGTATACCCATCCATATCAAAATAGTCTTCTATATGTATTCTTAATTGGCTCTCCAATACATTTACATTTAATTTTTTCTTTTGCTGAGGATGCTGTATATCTTCTATAAACTGTCTAACTCTCACTTCAACCTTATTAATAACTGCCACCTTCTTCTTGCTTCAACTTACTTATAGGATTATATCAAAAAATAACCTATTTTCTCTTGGAGAATTTTGTCGATACGTATTATTATACACAAGATTTTCTGCTTTTCGGCTTATAAATAGGAAAAAAACACTAAAAAAAGCATCTGTTTACTGACTTTAACAGTTAACAGATGCGTTTATAGTTATGATTAAACCATTACTTTACAAATATTATTTGTAAACTCTACTGGGTCATTGATTGGCAGTCCTTCTATTAATAATGCCTGGTTATACAATAACTCAGTATATAAATCCAGTTTGGCTTTATCCTGTTCATAAGCTGCTTTTAAAGATTGGAAGACTTCATGATTTGTGTTGATTTCCAATACTTTATCTGCCTTCACATTTTGATTATCAGGCATAGCATTCAGGATTTTTTCCATTTCAATCGTGATTTCTCCATCAGCAGATAGACAAACAGGATGCGTTTTTAAACGCTTGGAAGCTCTGACATCCTTCACCTTGTTTGCAAGCAATTCCTTCATATAATTGAATATTTCAGTATATTCATCTTCTTTTTCATCTGTTTGCTTGTCTGAAGAATTACGATCAATACCAAGATCTCCGCTGGAGACAGACTTAAATTCCTTCTCTTTATAGTTCATAATCATTTTAACGGCGAACTCATCAATATCTTCAGTGAAGTATAGGATTTCATACCCTTCATCAAGAACAAGCTCTGTTTGAGGAAGCTTTTCTATTCTTTCATAGGAATCACCGGTTGCATAATAAATGTATTTTTGATCCTCTGGCATTCTTGATACATACTCATCAAGTGTGACCATTTTTTTCTCTTTAGATGAGTAGAACATAAGCAGATCCTGTAAGGCTTCTTTGTTTGCTCCAAAATCACTATACACACCAAATTTAATTTGACGGCCGAAGGATTTGTAGAATGAATCGTATTTCTCACGTTTATTTTTTAATAATGATTGAAGCTCACTCTTAATTTTTTTCGAAATATTTTTTGCAATAAGCTTTAATTGTCGGTCATGCTGCAGCATTTCCCTTGAAATATTCAATGAAAGATCCTCTGAATCGACCATCCCTTTCACAAAACTGAAATGGTCAGGAAGTAAATCAGCACATTTCTCCATGATCAGAACACCGTTTGAATACAGCTCCAGCCCTTTTTCAAACTCCTTGGAATAATAATCGAACGGAATATTTTCAGGGATATAAAGAATCGCATTATAGCGGATTGTTCCATCAACATTGATGTGCAAGTGTTTAAGCGGCTTATCAAAGCCATAATGCTTCTCATGATAGAAGCTTTCATAATCTTCATCTGTTAATTCACTTTTATTCTTTTTCCAAATTGGAACCATGCTATTGATGGTTTGTTCCTCAATAATATTTTCATATTCATCTTCGCTGCCTTCAATTAGCTGCTTCTCCACGGTATCCATTTTGATTGGATAGCGAATGAAATCTGAATATTTCTTGATTATGGATTTTAGTTTATATTCATCCAAATACTGATCGAAATCTTCTTCCTCTGAATTTTCTTTAATCGTAAGAATGATTTCAGTACCGATTGTCTCCTTTTCGGATGGAACAATCGTATATCCTTCCGTACCTTCTGATTCCCATTTATACGCAGTATCAGAATCAAGCGCTTTACTGATTACGGTCACTTTATCAGCTACCATAAACGCTGCATAAAAACCAACGCCGAATTGTCCGATAATATCATGGCCATCTTTGGATTCATTTTCGCTTTTAAAAGCTAAAGATCCACTTTTAGCTATCGTACCAAGATTATTTTCTAGCTCTTCCTTGGTCATCCCAATACCGGTATCCAGGATGGATAAGGTTCTCTTTTCTTTGTCTGCACTTACTTTTATGTAATAACTTTCTTTATTAAATGTTAAGGACTCATCTGTTAATGCCTTGTAGTATAGTTTATCAATCGCATCACTGGCATTTGAAATGAGCTCACGCAAAAATACCTCGCGCTGAGAATAAATTGAGTTAATCATCATTTCCAATAATCGTTTGGATTCCGCTTTAAATTGTTGTTTTTCCATTTTCGTCTTTACCCCTCCATCGTGTTCTGTAAAGAAAAATTATTCGGCAATTAGCACTCATTGATAACGAGTGCTAATTGCTATCTATTTTTAATTATTCACAATTTTAATATGGTGTCAATATTTGTAGGAATACTTATTAAGGTAAAAGTAATTTTATGAAGGAATTTACTCAGAAGATCAATAGCCTTTTTGAAATGCATAGTTTATGACATTTTAGCAGATAGTAGGAATGAATTTTATTTGAGGAGTGATAATATGCCAAACTTAAATGAATTAGAACTTCAGAATCTTCGTCATATGATCGGGTCGCATGGCACCCTGGCCACTAAGCTAGATTATTATGCACAGCAATGTACAGACCCAGAAATCATACAACAGCTGCAAAAAGACGCTCAAGACGCAAGGAAACATAAAGAAGATTTAATGAAATTTTTATAAGCGGAGGTTTAGTCATGCAGGAAAAAGAAATGGTCAATGATTATTTATCAGGATTAAACAGCAGTCTCACAGGTTATGCGTCCATTATTGCGCAGACGGAGAATCAGGAATTAAGACAAAAGGTTCAAGATATGAGAAATCAAGATGAACAAAGACAATATGAAGTCTATTTATTAGCTAAGCAAAGAGGCTATTATAAACCAGCACAGCCTGCAACCGAGGACGAAATCATGACCGTTAAAAACGAGTTATCACAGGGATAACAAACACGCCTTTATTTAGCCCTCTTCTTGACAGGGTGGGGTTCGCTGGTTCGAACCCAGTCGGGATCATACTTTTCGAGAAGGCTTAAACCTAAGTGTATCAAGGGTTTGAGCCTTTTTTCTATTTCTCAAAGACTGCACAGAAGCTCACATGCCCCTGCACGTTCCAAGGGATTCACCTTTTTTATATAAGGTAGCACGATTCCAAGTAATTAGTTAAAATTAGTGGCTTTTATTTAACTCTTTTAGTCTAATATTATTATTTGCGGTTCCTGTCTTAGCTATAATGAATTTTGCAGCAAACATTATCGTTCTTATCAGCATCAAAAAAGCAAAAAAGCGGGCTATAATCCCCGCTCTCTTCGTTTAATGTCTGATTAATATCATAAAAGGATACTTAATAACTCTTAAATTTTATCAATCAATAACAGGAACTCCAGACCTTCATAGTTTCTGTAATGCTGAAGAATAAGTCCTACTTCTCTTTGGAGTAGGAAACTTTCAATTTGGAACTCTCTAATTGACCGCTATTGGTAGTGGTAACTAATATGTTTCCAGAACTTTTACCTAATTGTTTGAAAGTAAAAGTGACACTAGATGAACTAGCTTTTTTACTTGATAACAATTTGTTTTTTGAATTATAAATTTTAATTGTATCGCCCTTTTTGGTGTTCTTTATAACTACCTTATCGTCTTTGCTTTTGTTATTTGTTACTTTTACTTGGCTGGACTTTAATGTAGCTGATGGTTCTGCTTTAAAAGAGACCAACAGACGGGTACTTTCACCTAATCCAGAATTAGTGACTGAAACATAAACTTTGCCAGCTTTTTTGCCCAGCTGTTTAATAGTTGCTGTCATGCTTGTTCCCTTAGATTTCGTTGTGCTTAAGACTTTACCCCCGCTACTCTTATCATAGATTTTAATCGTGTCATTTTTCTTCAGACCAGTAAATGATACGGTGTCCGATTTATTGTAGTTATTCTGAATCTTGACTTGTTTAGAAGTTAACGCCTTAGTAGGTTCTGCTTTATAAGACATTGCTAATCTATTACTTTCAGCTAAATTTGACCTGGTTAGAGATATATATACTTTCCCGCTCTTCTCACCAAATTGTTTATAAGATAGGCTTACAGATGATCCTGTAGCTTTTTTACTAATTAATAACTTTCCACCACTACTCTTGTCATACACTTTTACAGTATCGCCAGTTTTAATTCCAGTAACCGTTAATGTATCGTTTTTACCTTTGTTATTGGTTACCTTCACTTGTTTAGATGACAAAATCGGAGAATGAGTTTGGATATTTAGAGTGTATTTATCGCTAAAAGAGTCTAAATATCCAGTATCTACACGAACGTAATAAGTACCTGCAGCCAATGTCACATTTTTTCTTACAGTTGCATTTTTCCCCTCGACTTTAATAGAATCTCCAATATAATCACCCTTTGAATTTAGCAAATACATCTCTTTTTCATACTTTGTCGTGGTTAGGTTCATTTTTATGGTTTCTTTTTTTGCCAGCTTGAATGTAAAGTAATCAACATCATCATATGAATAAAAACCGGTATAATTCGTATTGAGGTTTATACTATTAGCACGAGCTAGTGTGTCATTGTATTCTTTATCGTAATAATTACCCTCTTTAAATTTCAAATCAATAGTATATGGTGTTGTAATGTCTGAGTAAGATACAATGTATCTGTCTACATAAATATAATAAGTACCTGCTGCTAACCCAACTGATAAGGTTTCCTTGCCTATCTTATCCGTATATGTATGTAACGTGTTCAATTTTTTTCCATTACTATCCATGAGTACCAATTCTTTTTCAGGAAGAGTTCCGTTCGGTAGGGATAATTCAACTAATCCTGCTTTAGTTAGAGTGAATGTGTAATAATCAATTTCTTCTCTACTGTAAGAACTATAAATTGTAGTATTCAGTTTTATCGGAGTAGCATCCCATAATGTGTCATTGAATTCTTTTTCATAATTTTCTCCGGCTTTAAAAGAAACATTTAGCGAAAATTTACTATTTTCCACTCCGCTCTCCTGGATGATTCTAAGATAAATCGTTTGTCCCTTTTTAACACCAAGAGCGGTTTGTGAATTACCTTTGACAGTAGAGTTTGTTGTAAAAGAATCATATTCATACCCATTCTCATCGCTAAAATAAAATTGAAATTCTTCTTTTGAATTTGGTGCAGTAAAAGTTAGTTGTCCATTTGCAGGAGCTGTCACTTTGTAGTAGTCTGCATATTCCTTTAACTGTCCTGTAAGGGTAGTGTTTACCGCAATCGCCTTCGCTTTTCCAACGAACTCCTCAGCCGCATAGACATCTTTTGATTCTAATAATGGTGCGAATCCAAATAGGAACGCAAATACAATTAAAATAACAATACTTTTTTTCAATTTCAAAACTTTTCATCCTTTCAGGTCTTTTTTATTTGTATAGCAGGAATATATTACCACGTTTTAGTATTTATTGCTTAAAAAATTATTATAGTTAACAAGAAACACAGCTCTATTTACCCACACTAAGATACATATTCTTAAAGAAAGGGACATTAGGGGATGCTAAGAGAATGTTTGCGGATATGGATTTAGATAATTGAGGGTTACTGACTATGAACACTTACCCACCCCTTTCTCAAGAATCGCGAAGATTCAAGGATAAAGGAGTAATATTTATCAATGGATATTAACTTTAGTGCAAAGTCGGGCACCCAGATGATGCTGCTGTTTAATACCTGAATTTCTTCAACCTATCACCCATTGCCGCTGCAATTTAAATCATAACTGCGGGAAATAGGTGGTAATCTTTTAGTCTTTTTACCTACGTGATGGTCGTTTTAACTGTATTAATATTTACGTTTGTCGAAAAATTTATAGGTTAATATACTTAAATTCTTATAAAAATAATGAATTTATATGGTAAATTTGGTGGTGTTTATAAAAATTGTAGGAGGAATGTTATGAAGAAGATTAGATTGGTGTTTTTATCATTGGTTTTGCTTTTATCGGTTGCTATCCCATCAATTAGTGGGGATTGGCGCATGCTGCCACGAATGATGGCCAAACAATTCATACGGCAATACCAGTTCCATTGCCTAGTGCTCTAAAAGGAAATTTAGAACGCACCGAATATATGTATTATAAAGTAACAATACCTGAAAATGGCGCGCTCACCGCGGCGATGACCAATACGCAAAATTCGGTTAACGTTAGCATCATGGATGGGGCACAAAATAATTACAGTTGTTTTTCTACTCCAACCAATATCATAGGCGAGACAAAACGTTCTGTCGGATTTAAAAAGGGTGATATTGTTTATATTAAAGTTGATAATTGGAGTTTTGGTTTAGAACCGGCTGCAGACTATATGTAAGGCTATCCTTTACAAAAGGAGATAACTATGAAAAAGAAGCTAACGATAGCTTC
Organism: Pradoshia sp. Z6_59; assembly: GCF_058267515.1. Classification (NCBI taxonomy): domain Bacteria; kingdom Bacillati; phylum Bacillota; class Bacilli; order Caryophanales; family Bacillaceae; genus Pradoshia; species Pradoshia sp. Z6_59. The sequence continues at coordinate 59,390 of NZ_JBZCPP010000007.1, read as the reverse complement.
TTAACTGCAAACCCTATTAAATTTAATACTAATTATAAGGCCTGGTACAATTATAATGATGAGTATGCTGATTATTACACTTTTAAACTCTCTAAAAGAGATACATTAAGATTTAGTTTAAGTAATGGCGATAATTATATGATTTTGTATAATCAGAATGCTAACCAACTACTGTGAAAGCTAGCTTTCTCTATAGCTTCATATGCAGGATTGAGGATCCAACTTCACTAGCACTACTGTTTAACCCGCATGATTTCATTTTCTCTTCTACCTACTAGTCCAATTCTAGTTTTAATTTATGTTGATTTTTTATTTAGTGCTTTTGCATTTAAAAACAAACTCGGTATTTAAGTTTAATCATTCACTAAACTTGGCTGATTTTATTAAAGTTCAACAATCGTGTACTCATACCCGATTGTATTTATAAATTTATACATATCTTCTGTAGACATAAATAGAGTTTTAGTGTTGTCATTTGGGTGGAACGTTATTAATCTTTCTGAAAGCATCTCTTTATCTAAATAGACTTTTATGTCGTGTTCATCATTATTTAGCAATCCAAAAATAGAAACAAAACCAGGAGATAACCCCATTTTTTCCATTAACCTTTCGGAAGAACCAAAGCTTATCCGTTTTTCATTGAGAATAGTAGCAAGATGATCCATATCAAGACGCTTTGCTCCATCCATTATAACTAAATAAAACGCATTCTTTTTTTTGTTGGTAAGAAAGAGCGTTTTAGTGCGCACCCCTTCTTTCCCATCAATATATTTGTCTGCTTCAGCTGTTGTCCAAACGGGAGGGTGTTCAACTACTTCAAATGGAATATTCATTTTAGTTAAGGTATTATATACAATTTGATATTGTTCCATAAAGAATAGGCCTCCATCATTACAGTTCTGAATATTGTTATTATATTAAAATATTTTATCATAAAAATCCCGAAGTATTTGCCTTTGATAAATCAATCTTGAAAAATCTTATTAATCATTTTAAATAACGATCACTATGCTAACCAATAGACCATAACAAAAGAAACTGCGATCTGATGTGAACCCAAGAAGTTAGATTTGGACTCTAACTGGGGTTCAGTACAGATCGCAGTTCCCTTAATTTTATCAAAAATAAGCTACTAGCAAATTATTAGAATCTATAGCCATTAAGTATTGTTCGCTTATTTTAGCTACCGATTAATCAGATATATAAAAGCTAGTACTACAATCGATAATGCAATAATAACTGACATCCACCCAATCTTCACTCTTATTAATAAACGGTCAACAATAAAGAATGAGATGGCAGAAATAAGACCAAAAACCTGTAACATTGATCCGAAAATAACATGAAATAAAAAGGAAGCAATTTCACAAATTAAACCTTTTTTAGAAAGCTTCCTGCTAACCCAGTCACTAAATATGGATGTCATAACCCCGTAGGAAATAACAATCATAAAATTCATATAATATAAATTATAAAATAAATCTCCTTCAAAACCCGCTGGTATTGAAAAGATAAGGGAAAATATTAAACTACTAACAACGGCCGTTACTATTTTCCTCTTTAAAATAATGGATATTTCCCCTATTTTATCTTGTTTGCTCAAACATAGCACCCCTAAGAAAGATTAGTATTTAATATAAATATTCGATAATCCATCATCTATACCCTTTTTCATTAACGTGCCCCTTTATCTCCATAAGAGGTTTAACAAAAAAACATAAATCCTTCCTGGATCAACGGACTGATAGTAGTACAATAAAAAACTGGCTACAGGATTTTAAATCCTGTAGCGCCTCAGTAGAATATTATTTTATTCGCTTAATTTCTTAATTTGGCTTAACAGATCATTATAAACAGCGATTTCCTCCAATAAACCAATTTCCGAAAGTAATTCTGAACTTAATGTGCCTGCCTCTATATTTTCTAAATACAACTCAATACCACTTGCTAGTTCCATATTATGCTCTACCACTTGATTATGGATATCCTCTAACATAGCCGGTGCTTCAAGGATATTGAATTCTTCTAATTCATTTTGCATTTCTGTTAATAACTCTTCTAATTGAATTTTTGAATTTAAATCGTTTATTGCTGCTTCTGCTACAGTTGGTAATTCATTTGCAAATTGATTTATATCATCAATATAGTCAGTAGCTTCCGTAACATAATTTAAAGAATTTGACACTTCCTCTATTGTCGAACAACTCGTCAGAAAAATAGTCATTGGTATAATAAGCAATGATAATAATTTTTTCATTTTTTTCCTCCATCCCTCAATATAAACAAATTATATTCCTAAAAGACTCACATAATGGACAACTATATTTCATCTCATTATCAGTCTTCCGAATTATTAATATAAAATGTGATCAATGTAAGAATAGCATTTATCTTTAACAGAAGCTCTCCCACAAACCTACTGATATCTTCTAGTTTAACACATTAACCAATTACTCCATTTATTCTCGAGCCAATCAAAAGCAAACATTCAACTATAACAAAACAATCTATTCCATGATTGTATATTTAATGTTAAAAAGAATTATTGCCCACACCCTTAATCAAACCAAATAATATACTGTCGTTAGCCTATAAAAAATTGAATTAGGAGTGTATATTAATGGAATATTATAATCGACAAATTCCCGGGCTTCCCAATCTTCCGTTTCCTGTTCCAGGATGGCCTGGAACATCAACAGGGTGGCCGAATACCAATACTGGAATGCCCGGTACACCGACAGGGATGCCAGGCACAGGTGGTTCACCAACTGGGGGCACACCCCCACCTTCACAGAATACGATTAATATGTATCAATATCTTCTACAAAACCCGTCAAAAGGCCAAGAGGTTCTAACATCAGGTACATGGGTTGGTTCAGGAACTGGAACAACTTTTGGGGTGGGCTGTGATAGACGCTGGACAATTATGCTTTTAAATAATGGTCGTTATGTATTAATGTGGGTCCTATCAGCAAGTCCATTTGGTAATACTACAGGCATCATTTTTCCCGCTTTTACTTTTGCCTCTTTCCCTACATCCAGTATATTAGCTTATAGTTGCTAATTATTAATGATCTAGACATATGCAAATACCACGAATCTCTTAATATGACGGCTAAAAGTCAACCATCTGTCCACCGATACGATAAGTAGATCACTAGCGGTGGATAGATATTTTCTCTCAAAGTAAATATCTATTATTCATAAACAGTGCCAATTTATTAAGTATAGTCTTTCCTGATAGTTATGGGGATCTAAATTAAATTGTCACTGATGTTTGATAAGAAGCTAATTCATAGTATTTACATAGAAATTGTTATATATTTGATAGAATAACTTATATAGGAGGAAATATACATGCAAACAATCCCTATTATTGTTTCTACCGAATGGTTATCAAGCCGACTTGATGACCCTAAATTAAGATTAATAGACGTAACTACTCTTATGAAACCCATAGAAAATGGCAGCATCGCACTCTCATCAGGTAAGGAATCATATGAAAAGGAACATATACCTGGGGCAGTGTATGCAGATTTAATAAATGAACTGTCTGATACCGCTTCTGATTTTCCGTTCACTATTCCTGATAGAGATTATTTCATAGAAAAGGTTTCAGAATTAGGAATCGGCGATCCGGATACTTACACGGTAATCTATGACCGAGGAGCGGTTGTTGGGGCTCCATTTTTTGCTCCATATTGGGCATCTCGTTTAAGATGGCAGCTTAAATATGAGGGCTTAGACAATATTGCTGTTTTGGATGGCGGTTTGCCAAAATGGATTGAAGAAGGTCGTCCAACTTCAACCGAAAAGGCATTCTATCCTAAAGCTTCATTTAAAGGCAACAGAAGAGATGAATTGTTGGTAACAATGGATGAGGTTTTAAAATCTTTAGATGATGATTCGGTTATTCTAATCAACAGTCTCTCTCCAGAGGATTTTCGCGGTGAAACTAACAGTTATCCTAGAAAAGGCCATATCCCAGGCAGTGCCAATGTATTCTTCGGATGCCATACGGATTCAGCAACAAAAAATATTCTTTCCGATGAAGAATTGAAGGATAACTTTGCGGATACCGGTGTATTTGACTCCAATAAAAAAGTAATCACCTATTGCGGTGGCGGGATCGCTGCTACCTGGAATGCTTTAATACTAGAAAAATTAGGTGTGCAAAATGTCGCGGTGTATGATGGCTCCATGAATGAATGGGCCTCCAAGCCTGACCTACCATTAGTAACTGGAAGTAAATGATAGATTAATTGTTAATTAGAGAAGACCCTCAAATTTTCGATTTGGGGGCCTTTTACTCTAGATTGCAAGTTTGTGTTGAGCATCGGCTATATAATTGAGCGAATTGGCTGGATTTTGTATGGGTTTGGCTGGATTGTCGGTTAGATTGAACTGTTAGGAAGGATTCTTACTCAAAGATAAAGAAATATGTATGCAGAAAGATATTCCGAGAATGGAGTTGGGGATTTGAATAAAGATGAAAATTTAATGAATAATGGTTCTGCAACTTCAAAAGCTACTTCTGCATATTTAGATAGACATGGAGTTATAAAAAGAGACCTTTATCATTTTTCAGTCTCTCCAATCGCCATTGGCACACATTTAGGCAATATGGATGAAACAGACTCAAGACTTTATCAAACTTCGATTGAATATGGATTGGAAAATGGAATCAATTTTGTAGATACAGCCATTAATTATCGAGGAATGCGATCAGAACGTGATATCGGCTTAGTTTTATCTCGTTTAATTGATAATGGAACAATAAATCGCGAGGAAATAGTGATTTCTACAAAAGCCGGAATTATCCCAGGAGATATTGATATAGGGCTTGTACCTAAAGATTATTTACAGAAAATACTCCTAGATGCAGCAATAGTTGAAGAAGCCGATTTACATATCGTAGGAAATCAGCGACACGTTTTGGCTCCTTCCTATTATCAGTTCGCAATCGAACAAAGTAAGAAGCATCTCAGAATAAATACCATTGACATCCATTATATACATAATCCCGAACTCTCAATGGTGGTTTTAGGAGAAGAAACTTTTTATCATCAGCTTGAATCACTTTTTTTATTTTATGAGGAACAAGTATCCAGGGGAAATATTCGTTATTACGGGTTTGCAACCTGGGGTGGATTATTATGTAATCCTAAAGAGAAAGGGTATGTATCATTGGAGAAAGTTATGCAAACTTTAATAAAAGTTGTTGGAGTAAATCATCATTTCAAATTTCTACAATTCCCCTATAACAAAATCCTTCACTATGCCAAAACAAGACGAAATCAACAAGTAAATCAAAAATTTCATACTGTTTTAGATGCCGCGAAGGAATTTGGGTTAACTACAGTGACCAGCGCTCCATTTAACTTAGGTAAATTAATTGATAGAGAATGTACTCCAGACGATTATTTACTCTCCATTTTGGGAGAGCAAAACATTAGCTCAGTAATGGTGGGAATGAAACATCCGAACCATGTGGTTAACAATCTTAGATTAATACAGATAAAACATTGAAAATTGAAATCGATGAATTGAAAAGGCATAAACTTGGTTTATGCCTTTTGCTATTCTTGTTTAAAATAGTTCATTCATCAATTCTTTCAATAATTGTAGCGTTCGCCATTCCTGCTCCCTCACAAATGGCCTGTAGACCATACCTACCCTCTATCCGTTCTAATTCATGCATTAACGTAATCATGACGCGGGCGCCACTAGCTCCTAATGGATGGCCTAGTGCAATAGCTCCTCCGTTAACATTTAATTTTTCCGGGTCAGCTCCTAGCTCCTCCATCCAGCATAAAGGAACAGGTGCGAAAGCTTCATTTACCTCATATAAATCCATATCATTAATGGTCAAACCGCTCTTTTTTAATACCATTTTAGAAGCCTCAATCGGACCTGTAAGCATTAAGGTCGGATCAGAACCTATTACTGTTCTGGATATTATTTTAAAACGTGGTTTTAATCCCAATTCAATTGCTTTCTCTTTTGACATAATAAGGAGTGCAGCAGCCCCATCACTCATTTGACTCGCGTTACCCGCATGAATAACTCCGTTTTCTTTAAATACGGTTGGCAGTGTGGCCAGCTTCTCCATTGAAGACTCACGACGCGGTCCCTCATCCTGAGTAACCACAGTTTTAGTCCCGTCATCATTAACTACTTCTACTGGCATGATTTCTCGTTCAAAACGTCCTTCATCCTGTGCCCGGATAGCCTTTTGATGACTTTTAATTGAAAATTCATCTAGCTGATTTCGGCTGAATCCCCATTTTTCTGCAATTCTCTCTGCAGATAATCCCTGGTTAATTAATTCATAACGTGAAGAAAGTTCTTCACTTGGTTTTGCATGTAACCTATTTGACCCCATTGGCACGCGAGTCATACTTTCAACTCCACCTGCAATTACAATATCCATATCACCGCTTAAAATAGCCTGTGCAGCAAAATGAACCGCCTGTTGACTTGAGCCGCATTGACGATCAATCGTTGTGGCAGGTACATGGATTGGGAAATCGGCCATCAGTACAGCTGATCTTGCAATGTTTATGGCTTGTTCTTCAACCTGAGAAACACAGCCAATAATAACATCTTCAACCAAACCACTGGAAATACCAGCTTTTTCGGTAAGTTTACGTAAAACTTCTGCAAGTAAATCATCTGGACGAACTGAACTGAATACACCCTTTCTTTTCCCGACTGGAGTCCTGACTGCTTCGACTATAACCGCTTCTCTCATTCGAATTTTCCCCCTTTGAATTCCTCTATGAAAATAAATGTCTATTATTGATTACTAATAATTTCGCGCTATACCTTTGAAACATGTCCAGAGGTTAATTTGTAAATTGCTTCCTCATATTCCTGCTGCAAACTTTTAATAATAGACTCTATTGGTTGCATATCTTTAATCGACCCTACTCCTTGGCCAGCAGACCAAATATCCTTCCAAGCTTTTGCATCATTTTCTTTACGAACCACATTCATTTCGCTTTTTCCAGGTAGATTTGCAGGATCCAATCCAGCTCTTTTAATGCTTGGGATAAGATAATTGGCATTCACACCACTAAAGTTATCCGTATAGATAATATCGCTGGCATTCGATTCAATTAACATTTCTTTATACCCTTCTTTAGTAACCGCTTCCAAAGAAGCGATAAACCGAGTACCCATATAAACAAAATCAGCTCCAAGCGCTTTTGCTGCTACGATTTCTTGTCCGTTTGATATACAGCCTGCCAAAATAATGATTCCATCCCAAAATTGCTTTACTTCAGCTATAAAAGCAAAAGGATTCAATGTACCTCCATGACCACCCGCGCCATTGCAAACAAGAATTAATCCATCCACTCCAGCCTCGGCTGCTTTTTTTGCATGCTTAATGCTTATAACATCAGAAAATACCAGCCCTCCGTATTCATGGACAATCTTAACTTCATTTACTGGTTTTCCAAGCGACGTAATTACGATAGGTGGTTGGTATTTCTTTATTAACGCTAAATCACTTTCATAACGATGATTAGTCGAATGAACAATTAAGTTTACTCCCCAAGGTGCTACTTTTTTGTTTGTATGTTCCTTTTGCAATTTCGCATGCCCTTCCTTTATTTCTTGAAACCATTCCTCCAATTGTTCCTCAGTTCGTGCATTTAAGGTTGGAAAAGTACCAATTACTCCAGATTTACAGCTTGCCAGTACCATTTCAGGAGTAGAAATAATAAACATTGGTGAAACAATAATCGGCAAAACAGCTTGCTCCATTAATTCTTTGACACTTTCTTTTCTCATTTGTTCTCCACCTCCAAGTATTTATCATTTTTTAAATTTACAAATAACATCTCAATTTTGCAGTGAAATAAAATCATAATTTGAGAAAAGATTATGTAACACTTCAATAAAATACTGATAATAACAATCCTGCATCGGTATCAAAATCGGTCATTGAAGCAGACGCTATAACGTCATATAATACTTTTTCAACAACAGTTAGATATTTCCTTTAATTTAACCGTAAAATGCTTGCGCTTTCTGTTTAAATATCCATATACATAGTCCTGCCTTGATATTTGTCAAATACGTTATTCATAGGGGATAAAAAAAGAAGACTTCACCAGGAAGAAATATTCCTGATGAAGTCCTCTGAATAGGGTAACAGATAGCACTGGCTATAAATGATTAAAACCCAGGCCTAATGTTTCTTGTTCAATCCCTTTTTCCTCTGAATCTGATCGTCCATATATACAAACACCAATCCAATCATTGCCCGTGCTTATTTTTTTATTTTTACCTCTTACTATGCCATAGGTCAAGTCAACTTTCTTTAGTAAGTCACCTACTTGAATGGTTCCTCTGCCGACGCCTTGTACTGCCTCTAAAATGGTATGATATAACGTATTTCGTTCATTGTATGATTCCGAATTTATAATTCCCTGTGTTTTTGCACTTGCTTCGATGACAGAGATAACTTTATTTAAGTCGATAGATCCTATACTTCCTACAGTGTACCGGCAATTCTCCATATTTAACTGCTTCTTTATCAATTCTCCCGCTTCATTGTTATGTAAGAGTACCAATAAAGATGTTAACTTGCCCATCGTGAAATCGTGATCCTGTATGATCATCTTTAGCACCCCCTCAGTAAATAAAGCAATTGCCAAGTGAGAATAAATTGCCCTTAAACCAGTTTAATAATTACAACTTAATATTTCGTTCATCAGTGCATTTTATACATGTAAACAAAGACATTCTTGAGAGCTAACTGTATTGAACACCTTTATCTCATTACTATATATGTATTTTAATTCGAATTGATTTATTTATTTTTTTCAATAAGGAAGGATCTTATTTAAAATGTTTTATTGAATCCCCTTTAAATTATAAATATGGAAACTTAAGGTGTTATTCATTCTGTATATGCAAAACAGACCAATTTGCTATGCAAATCAGTCTGCCTTTTCAAAATTTATTTTTTTACTGTTATTTTGAGTCCTGACCATTATATTTTCTTAATCGGGCCAAAATGATCTTCTAAAGCAACCTGCAGTATGCCGATTGAGCGTTCTAGCTCTTTTTTCATTAACTTCCGGTAAATTTCTAATTCTTCTTTCCCTTTGTCCGTTAAATAATAAATAAAAACTTCCTGAACATTCTCCTGCGGATCGCCGAGTATTTCGGTTCTCTTTTTTACGAATCCGGCTTTATACAATTCTTTATAGGTTTTATAAATTTCCGTATGGGTTGGCGAATAGCCAAATGGTTTAAATTTTTCTCTTAAATCATTTAACACCATGGAACCATAGTCCCTTGGATGAGAAGCAATCTCCAGTAGATAAAGCTTTAAAAATGCTTTTTGTTTTAATAAGAACCCTCTGTTCATTCCCCTCACCTCTTACATTAAACATCCCTTTTAATCTTATAGTATCAAATTTTTGCTTTCTTGGTTGGTTTTATGATTTTTTCTTGGTGGCTGGGTTTTTAGAGAAAACCATGAAGATTTGGAACATAGTTTATTTATTTCGTATCAATGAAAATATATGTTATTTTCTCTCATAAATAGTAATTATAAATGTTACCGGAGTTATTATACTTTTAGTGTTAATTCATTGAAGTTTATTATTTTAAAGTTAAATGAACCAATAAAAAAGCGGACCCGCATGCTTAAAGCATGTAGATCCGCGCGTTTCTTGTGGTTTGAATACAATTTTAATATAGCAATGACCGTTTATTACAGTCTTGTATCCCACTTATTGCACCAAACGTTTTCATTTGGTGTACCATGGAATTCAGATTCGCCCATGATTTTGTCAATCACGGCTTTGATTGTGATTTCAGTATCTTTGTATGCGTTAATATAGCATTTTACCATTGGTACATCAGTTAAATGCGTTGTGAAGTTCAATGAAACGAATACAGTTGGAACCTCATGTACATACCAAGGAATCTCGTTTGCCATTGCCGTTTTCCATCTGATGCGGTAGTTGTTTTCTGCACCATAACCAATGACATTGGCAAATACAAGTGCTGCATCTACTTCTTCACGGTATTTTAATGTAGGGCCTTTAACACGAGTGTCACCTTCGTTAACAGTTACTTCAAAGCCTCTGCTTTCAAGCTCTTTCACAATATAGTTAAGAGTTTTATCATCGCCTTCATAAATGCCGCCTTTTTCACCTTCTAAGAAATACAGGCGAATGCGTTTATGTGTTTCTGGTCGGATTGGCAGTTGATCCAATGTGTTTTTAACAAGCGTAATCCCTTTATCTGCAGCTTGTTTAGCACGCTCGATATGATCTTCACAGCCAATTACTTTTAAATCTTCCTCATTACGGAAAATAGAACCATCTTCTTTTGCTTTGTGCAAGCCAAGTGTCGCTTTGAATCCTAAGATTCTTTCTAATGCATCCTGAAGACGTTCTTCTGTAATGATACCGTTTTTGTATCCATTTAACATGAAATTGTAATCTTCATCAATATCGTTGAAGAACAAGAACATATCACAGCCTGCTGCAATGGATTGAGGTACATATTCTTCACGTCTCATTGCTGCTGTCATTCCAAGCATATGAGATGCATCAGTCAAAACTAGACCGTTGAAGCCTAATTTACCTTTTAGGAGACCATTAATTAATTCTGGCGCTAATGTAGCTGGCAGGATATCATGGTCTTCCAATTCAGGTACCAATGCTTTTTGATATTCCGGCAAAGCAATATGACCAGCCATAATAGAGTGTACACCGTTCTCAATATGGTTACGGTATACTTCACCGAAGGATTTTTCCCATTCATCTACAGACAATTCATTTACGCCCATCACTAAGTGTTGGTCACGTTCTTCTGTTCCATCACCAGGCCAGTGCTTAATGCAAACACCAACATTGCTTTCTGTTAGCCCTTTAATGTATGAATTTGTGTGCTTGATAACCGGTTCAGCAGTTGTACCGTAAGCACGAGTATTTACGATTGTATTTCTCCAGTTTTTCAGGATATCCACACATGGGTCGAAGTTCCAGTTAACACCAACCGCATGCGCTTCACGACCGCTTACATAACCGGCATCAAAGGATACTTGTTCATCACCAGAAGCTTCACACATAGCAGCTGAGGCCACATATGTACCATCGTTTACCGCACCATTACCGCCGGCATCACAGTTCGCTGCTACTAGTAATGGAATTTTGGTATCCTTTTGAAGTTCATTGATAAGTGCTTGTACTTTATCGGAAGTAGCACCCATATAACGTGCTCCGCCAATATGGTATTTTTCAAGAAGCTCTTTGTTTGTGAAGCTGTTTCCGCTGAATTTATCATCACCAAAGAAGAATAGGTTAATGAATAACTGACCAATCTTCTCTTCAACCGTCATTCCGGCAATAGTATCCTGTACCCACTTGATATCTTCATCAGAAAGATTATATGGCTTTGCCTTTAAATCAACTTTAGGCATCGGGATATTTTTAGCGATTTTTTGAATCATCTGTACTTCCTCCAAACCTTATTTTAAGTTATCGTTGAATTCCTTGATCAATTGTTCTTGGTATTCACCTGCGAAGCTGCCGTCCAAGAATTTAGCTAGAGCTTCATTTTGGAAACGATCCCATGAGAACTTTTCTTTACCAACAAGAATTGGGTAATATAGAACATCATTTACTTCTGCAGCAGATAAATCTCCAGGAGCATCACCGATCATTAATACACGAGTGTTCTCATATCCGAATTTTTTCAATTGCTCAATGCAGTACGCTTTTGTACCAGCTTCTTGGCCAAGCATAACATCAACATGTACGTTTAATTCATGTCTTGTCCATTCATCTAATACTGCTGCGCCATTTGCAGAAGAAACAATCGCTACATCAGCAACATTATTAGCTGCAGCTAAGCCTTCTTTAGCGCCTTCAACAGGTTTATCGTTACCAGCCAATTCTTCTTCAATTGTACGGTTAACCGCATGGCTCCACTCTAATGCTTTCTTTAATTGCTCGTCATTTGTTTCCGCAATCGCTCTTTCAAGTGATGGATTGGAAAGTTCATTCGTTGTTTCAGCCCATTTTTTGAAAGAAGTGATATCAGGCATTTCAATGCCTTCTTTTTCTAAAGCTTCGAAAGTAGCGACAACGCCTTTAAAGCGGTTGATTCCTCTTGTTCTTGTGTAAAGGTTGATATCATTCCATACCTTAAGGAAACGATCTTTAATGTGATGAAGCTCCCAAACGTCTACTGCACGCGGCCCAAACGCTTCTTCGTGTTTTACACCCATCGTATCCATTGCGCAGCCATCGGAATCTACGCATACTAAAAAGTCTTTTGATTTAACAAATTCTTTGATGTTGTCCTTCATTCCTGACTCTCCTTCTATATTAATAAGCCGATACGAATTCTTAACGAAAAAGATCCGCATCGACTTATTTTAATCATTAGCGATTATTTTTATTTACTGCTTCCCATAAACCAATCAGGTAAGTAGCACCTAATGCACGGTCATATAAACCGTAACCAGGCTTACCAGTTTCGCCCCAGATCATACGACCATGGTCAGGACGGATTGGTCCTTCATAGTTGAAGTCTTTCATTGCTTTAATTACTTCATACATATCAACAGAACCATACTCAGATGGGTGAGCACTTTCTTCGAATGACATTCCGCCTGTTAATTTAACGTTGCGGGCATGTACAAAGTTTACGCGGTCTTTCTTACCAAAGTAACGAAGCATTTCTGGGAAATCGTTATCTGGGTGAGAACCAAGTGAACCGCTGCACATTGTTAAACCGTTATATGGGCTGTCATATAGGTTAACGAATCTTTCTAGGTTTTCTTTGTTTGTGATGATACGTGGTAATCCAAAGATATCAAATGGCGGATCATCTGGGTGGATTGCCATTTTTACACCAGCTTCTTCTGCAACTGGAATGATTTCTTTAATGAAATACTCAAGGTTTTCCCAAAGTTTTTCATGATCAACATTTTTGTAGTGATCAAATAATTGTTGCAGGTCTTCTTTTTTATAGCTGGAATCCCAACCTGGTAAAGAAAGTTCACCTGTTAATGGATCCATTTTCTTAGCTACTTCTTCTTCGAAGATAAGAGCTGTAGAACCATCTGGAAGACGGTATTCTAAATCTGTACGTGTCCAGTCAAAGATTGGCATGAAGTTGTAGCACACAACAGGGATGCCAGCTTTACCAAGGTTACGTAAAGTTGTTTTGTAGTTCTCGATATATTTATCACGAGTTGGCAAACCAATTTTGATATCTTCATGAACCGGTACACTCTCGATAACAGAGATGTGCATACCAGCATCTTCTACAGTCTTTTTCAATTCTTCGATTTTATCCATCGGCCAAGCTTCACCAACCGGGATATCATAAATAGCTGTTACAATTCCTTTCATACCTGGAATTTGACGGATGTACTCCAAAGGAATACTATCAGTTTTTCCATACCAACGGAATGACATTTCCATAGTAAGTTTCCTCCTAAAAATTATTGAAGATCTATATTAAAATAGTTCTTAGCGTTATTAAAGCAGATGTTTTCAATTAAGTTTTGCAGCAATGCCGGATCATTTGGAATCTCGCCAGATTCTACCCAAGTACCAATTAAGTTACATAGAATGCGGCGGAAGTATTCATGTCTGCTATAGGAGATAAAGCTGCGTGAATCTGTCAGCATCCCTACAAAATGACTTAATAATCCTTGATCAGCCAGAGCTGTCATTTGGCGAATCATGCCTGGTTTAGTGTCATTGAACCACCAGCCAGAACCAAATTGGATTTTACCTGCGATTCCTTCTTCGTTTGTTTGGAAGTTTTGAATCGTTGTACCAATCAGTTCGTTGTAAACAGGATTCAAATTATACACAATTGTTCTAGGCAGGGAATCCCTGATTTCTAACGCGTCTAGCAGCGCATTTAATGGTGCGGCTACTTCGCCTTGATCACTAATGGAGTCAAAGCCTGCATCAGGTCCTAATCTTTTGAACATTTTTGTGTTGTTATTGCGGATTGCACCAAAGTGAAGCTGCATTGCCCAGCCTCTTTCTGTGTAGGCTTTTGCAAGAGCAATCAAGATGGCTGTCTTGAATTTATTTTCATCCTCCAGGCTTACAGCTTTACCACTGCGTCCAGATTGATAAATTCCATCTAATTCGCTTTCATCGAATTCAGCAAATGGAACCTCAGATAAACCATGGTCAGAAATTCTGCAGCCTTTTTCGTGGAAATATTGAACTCGATCTAATAGAGCCGCAATATAATCCGCATAAGTTGCTAATGATTTGTCAGCAACCTTTTCAAGAGTCTCCACGAATGGAACGAATGTAGCTTTATTGATTTCCAATCCTTTGTCAGGTCGGAATGAAGGAAGAACCTTCACTGGGAAATCAGGCAATTCAGCGATTTGTGCATGATACTGAAGATCATCCGTCGGCTCATCTGTCGTGCCAATTACTTTTACATTTGAGCGTTTAATGAGTTCGCGAACAGAAAAATCATCTTGCTGCAACAATTCATTGCAACGGTTCCAAATGCTTTCCCATGTATGTTCGTTTAATAATTCTTCAATACCGAAGTAGTTTTTTAACTCGATATGAGTCCAGTGATACAAAGCGTTTCCAACTGTATATGGAACCGTTTTAGCCCAGGCTTCAAACTTCTCCTTCGGATCTGCATCACCAGTAATATACTTTTCAGCAATACCATGCGCTCTCATGGCTCTCCATTTATAATGGTCACCTTCGAGCCATAGTTCAGTAATATTTTTAAATTTACGATTCTCTGCAATATCCTTTGGGGATAAATGGCAGTGGTAGTCGTAAATTGGCATATTCTTAGCGTATTCATGATACAACTTCACAGCTGTTTCATTTTGCAATATAAAGTTCTCATGTATAAATGAACTCATCAGCTTTACCCTCCTTTATGTAGCAGGTCTTGATTATTTATTTTGAAGTGTTGCTAAATGGTCCATAAACTCTCTTGCAACTGCTTGGACAGAGCTGTAATCTCCATCTTTCACGTTCTTCGTCAAGGCACTTCCGATACCTACTGCAAAAGCTCCCACTTCGATCCAATCAGCAAGATTATCCTTGCTTACACCGCCAGAAGGCATCATTTGAACATGTGGAAGTGGTCCGTGTACATCCTTAATGAAGGATTTGCCAAGAAGGCTTCCAGGGAACATTTTGATAACATCAGAACCGTATGTAACAGCCTCCATTACTTCCGTTACAGAACCGCAGCCTGGTAAGTAAGGAACACAGTAACGATTACACATTAAAGAAATATTTTTATCGAAGTGTGGGCTTACGATATAGCGTGCACCCTTCATAATTGCTAAACGAGCAGTTGCTTCATCCAATACAGTTCCTGCACCGATGATCATGTTTTTGTCATTTAAGCTCGCAAGTTCAGCAATAACATCTCCTGCATCAGGTGTTGTAAACGTAATCTCTAAAGAACGAATACCGCCTGCATATGCTTGTTTAGCAATTTCAACAGCTTCTTCTTTTGTTTTCCCACGAACAACCGCTACAACATAGCCTTTGCGCATTTCATTTAATACTTCAAATTTTGGTAACATATCATTCACTCTCCAGTTCTCGAGTCGATATCAACAAAACAAATAGCGATAGTTAATCGCTATTTGTTTGCTATTTTTTAGAACAAATTAAACACCGGAATATGCAGAGAATGCACCATCAACCGGGATAATTACACCGTTTACAAAGCTAGAAGCTTCATGGCTTGCAAGATATAACATTGTTCCAACAAGCTCGTCTGCTTCCCCAAAACGATCCATTGGCGTATTGCGAAGAATTTTTTCAGAACGCTCTGTGTAAGAACCATCCTCATTCTTCAACAATTTTTCGTTTTGTGCTGTAACGAAGAATCCTGGAGCAATCGCATTAACACGGATGCCCACTTTAGACATATGTACAGCCAACCATTGTGTAAAGTTACTTACTGCTGCTTTCGCACCGCTGTATGCAGGAATTTTTGTTAATGGTGTGTATGCATTCATAGAAGATACATTGATGATTGTTGCACCTTTACGATTCACCATATCACTTGCGAATTCTTGAGAAGGTAAAAGAGTACCTAAGAAATTCAAGTTGAATACGAATTGAACTCCTTCTGGATCTAAATCGAAGAACGTGATTGTATCTTTCAATTGACCATTCAAATCTTCTGGGAATAAATATTCTTTAGTAGTAGTTCCAAGTGGATGGTTACCACCAGCACCATTGATTAAGATATCGCAAAGACCTAACTTTTCTTTTACAACTGCATGAGCAGCTTTCAAGCTTTCTTTGTCTAATACGTTAGCTTCAACACCAATTGCATTTCCACCTTTTTGGCGAACTTCTTCAGCTTTTTTTTCAGCCGCTTCTAAAGCACGGTCAAGAATGGCAACTTTCGCTCCACATGCAGCCAAAGCATCAACAAATGCTCCGCAAAGGATTCCAGCGCCGCCTGTAACAACTGCAACTTTATCTGTTAAATCAACTTTAAAAGGTAAAGTAGTCATTTCGTCATACCTCCATATATTTGCATTGAATTTTGAAAAACACTATGTATACGTGTTATTGCATGCTTGTATACTAGCATACTTGAAGAGTTATATCAATAATTTATTTTTCTAAATTTGAACATAACTCATACTTAAATGCTCATTACTTATGATGCTCCATCCAAAGCAAAGTATGTATTTTCCGTGTTTCTTTTTCAGTTTCTAACAAAAAAAGATAGCTCCCGTTTCGGAGCTATCTCTTTACTAATTATTTTTTACGTCTTTCCGCAATATCAATTGCAAGTTGCTCTGTACGTTTCTTGTTTAATGGGTACAAGAACATTAGGATTAAGAAAATAACTGCATAGAACAATGCTGGTGCTAATGTACCAAGTGCATGAATTCCATTTAACGTACCTTCTGTTTGTGTCTCAAGTGCTGCATTGTAACCAACTGCTGCGATCAAGAAACCGCCAAGTCCACCAGCAACCGCTTGACCTACTTTACGAGCGAAGGAGTAAACGGAATAGATTGTTGCATCTTCACGTAGACCTGTTAAGAACTCATGGTAATCAATAACATCCGTTACAAACGCCCAAATTACAACGTTTAAGAATGCTGTACCAAACATACCAAGTGCTGCAATCCATACAAATGTCATTGCATCAATATCTTTCAGCATGAATAGTACGAAGTAAATGATAGCCGCAAATCCCATACCAATAGAAGCAATTTCTTTTTTACCGAAACGAGCAACTAATGGTTTAACCATTGGCATTGCAATGAAAGAAGTAACTGTTGTCATAACACCAACAAGGCTTAGTGCTGCAGTGCTAGTGAAATAATCTTTAAATAGGTAAACGTTTACTGCCCCCATAAGCATGCTGTTTGTCATGAATAATAAGGATGCAGTTAAAATCCAAATAAGTGGTTTGTTTTGACCAATCGCTTTAAGAGTTTTACGAAGATCCATTTTTTCTGCGTCATTTGTTTCAGGAACGATACGTTCAGTTGTTAATTTGTAGCAACCGATGTAGCAAGAAATTGCCAACACACCAAAGATACAAGCAGCCATGAACATACGGTTTGCATCGATTTTGTTATCAACAAAGACAATCATTGGTCCGACTGCATTGATGATCAAGCTCGCAAGCATCATACCAGCTGTTCTGTAAGTAGATAAAGAAGTACGTTCAACAGGTTTATCTGTCATAACAGAAGCCATAGATCCGTAAGGAATATTAACTGTACTGTACAAAGTACCCCAAACGATATATGTTACGAACGCCCATGCCAGATAGAATCCGTCGCCCATACCAGGAATTGTAACGAACATTAAAACTCCTGAGAAAACTAACGGGAATGACATTCTTAAAACCCATGGTCTAAATTTACCATTTTTAGTAGGTTTTCTTGTGTCAATAAAACGTCCCCAAGTTACGTCTGCTACTGCGTCCCATAAACGAGCAGCCATGAAGAGTGCACCAACTGTCGCTGCATTGATGCCAAAAATATCGGTATAGAATACCATTAAGTAAGCACTTACCAATAAGAAGAAGAAATCGTTTCCAAAGTCACCTAATAGGTAACCAATTTTATCCCTCATGCCGAATGGACGAACATTAGGATTAGAATTTCCTTCTGGTGAGCCTTGTTTTTTCAAAGCTTCTGCACTCATTTAAATACCTCCAAATACATTATGTTATAAATGACGAAAATACCGCCAAGCAGGTTCAAACACTTACACTCCATACTTCCATCAATCTCCTGAAAACTGTAAAGGCTACTCTAACAGGTAGTATATACTTACTCCCAAATTTTATTTACATTTCTTTTGCTCATCATTTCACAAAATGAAGTAAAATAAAATGTTGGATTTAATTTGTTCTAAAACTGATTATTAATATTTCGTGTAAAAATAGATTATAATTACTATTGCTCATCATTTCACAAACAAGAGTAAAATAAATGTTTGAAACTCCTTCTTGGTTCAAACTGTGTTTCGTTCATTTACACTAGTATACTAGCATGCGCATGATGAGATTAAAAGACCTTTTTTTAATTTTTTTGGAGGTAAAATAAACCAAACAAGAATCCTCACTAATTTTTCTGTTTCCGTTTTCAGACTGGAAGCTTTAAAAGATACAACCCGAAGAGATACGGACATACGTTTTTCTAGATTGTAAAGTGTCAAATTACTTTTCACCCTTATTTCGCTCTCTTATCTTTGCTTAACCAAACGAGAAGCAATAAGAAATACTTTTGGAAAACTCAAAACAGAGCCTCTGATTTAACCGGATGCAAAATGCTAATAAGAAGTACTAGCTGAAATACAAGTGTAATTTCCACAAAGTGCAAATTGTTTGACTTGTCAGAATGTAGGCGTAATATCAAATTATCATTTAAATTTGGAGGTGAAGGTTACTGTTACTCTATAGTAGCCGATAGGTATTATGAAATATTTAGTCTTATGCTCGCAAATCCTTGTTCTTTTTCTTTTTTATTATATCGGTGTATTCATACAAGAGCTGCTTAGCATTCCAATCCCCGCAAGTATTATTGGGTTATTATTACTATTAGTCTGCTTGAAATTCAAAGTAATCCCGGTTGAATACATTAATCGTGGAGCTGGTTTTTTAATTGCTTTCTTGCCTTTGTTATTTGTTCCTATCTGTATCGGTATTATAAAGTATCCCGAGCTGTTCTCCTCTAAAGGGATCATCATTATGTGTGTCGTATTTATTAGTACAATCATTACCCTGCTGATATCAGGAGGAACAAGCCAGATACTCGAAAATTCTGTGAACAAGCGAAAGGATCAAAATAAATGGAGAAATTACTGATTGCAATTTCGATTATTATTATAACTGTCATCATATTTCTTTTATTAAATAAACTGTATATCCGATTTTCCTTTCCATTTCTTTTACCAATCTTAACAACAACCATTTTAATTGTTTGCATCCTTTCATTTTTTAATATTTCTTATGATACATATATGATTGGCGGAGATTGGATTAATCAATTACTTGGTCCCGCAGTAGTTGCATTGGCTTTTCCGCTTTATAAACAACGGAAAATGCTAAAGGATCATATATTCGTCATTTTGGGAGGTGTCTTCCTTGGGGTATTGGCAGGAATGGTCAGCGGGCTTCTATTTAGTAAACTTGCTGGTGTTGCCGAAAAGATGGCCGTTTCTATATTGCCAAAATCATTAACTTCACCGGTTGCTATACAAATATCAGAGGAATTAGGAGGGGTTCCAACATTAACAGCTATTTTTGTCATGATAGCAGGTCTAACTGGGGCTATTTTAGGACCGCTTATTTTAAATCTGTTCCACATCACAAATCCCGTAAGTAAGGGGATTGCTTTGGGCAGCGCATCCCATGCAATCGGTACCTCAAAGGCTTTTGAATTCGGTGAATTAACCTTTTCCATGAGTTCTATCTCCATGACATTAAGTGCAATTTTTGGTTCCATTTTAGGCCCAATTATCATGAACCTATTTATTAATTAGGAATAAAAAGTCCGTTTTTGCTGTAACGGACTTTTTATATACTTTGCGCTACCTCTTTAATCCCGTAATTTTCGTTCTCGATTTGCTTTACCCTTTCGCTGCATTCCTGTAATTGTTGATTCAGTTTGATAAGCTCCTTCTCATATTTATTTTTAATCCTATTCTCCGTTTCAATCATGAGATCTATATCCGACAGTTCCTTCTGTATTTGTTTAATTACAATTCGATCAGTCCGTTTAAAGTCACTGTCCGAATCTAAAATGTCTTTGACTAAGCTCTCCAAAAGCTCGTCCACTTTTTTCTCTTTACCAAACTGATCAAGTGTCACTGACATATTCAGCAATTTATTAGTAAATTGTTTTATTAAACTGGTTTCCAGTATCTCATTGCTTTTTGATGCGGCTAATTGGTTTAATGTTTTTTGGATTTTAAAGTACTCAGTACGATGTCTTTCAAAGCTTTCGTTTATCGTCAACTCATTTATATCTATAAAAAGGAGGGTAGATTTAAGCTTATATATTTCAATATTCAAACGTTCCTGAATATGATTTTTTTGATATGAAAATTCGTTTATTCTTTGCCGTGATTTTTGGACATGTGTACTCATTTCGATATGTTTCATTTCTAATAAGTCAGAATGATACTCCAATTGACGGTATTCCTCTACTCTTCTCTTCCATTCATCCAGGAATAAAACAGGACTGGATACAGATTTTTCATCACATAAATACGTTAAGGTAATCTGCATAAGGATATAAGGCAGTAGCCTTTTTTTTATAGCCTGTTGCTGATAGTTTATTTGAAGGACTCTGCCGCCAAGGACATAGGGTGTAATAAAATATGGAGAAGTTAATAATTTTATCGTAGGGGAAATATTTTCTTGATTGATTAATGGGATATTCATTGGAAGTTTTTCATTGTAGTTCATTAATAGCTTTGTGAACATATCAAAAAATGAAGGAAGACTAATATTTGATACCTGAATTAATAAAGTGGATAATTCAATTTCCTTAAAAACCTCAATTGATAAATAATTTACAGGCAATTGTTGAAGCAGGATCCATTTTTCATCCTCTGAGAGTTTAAATATAAATTCATATATAGTGTTTAAAAAATCCTGCTGGTCCTCAGCGGAAAGATTTTGAAAGCGATATTCCACCTCATAAAACAACTGTCTGAGCTGATAGTGAATAATGTGGTGGATCCTGGTAAACTCAATTTGCTCCTTCGTATTTTGGAGGAATGATTTCTCCTGATTTATATATATTTGATATATTTTGTTAACAATTTCTTCACATTGATTATCCACATGGGAAACCTCGCTATAATCCATGCCTTCAAGTGCTAGAGTTTTATTCATTTCCTGAAACAAACTGACCTGTAATGCTTCATCTGAGAGATGATTATATTCGTTGGTTTTTTCAAGAAGGTAGTTTACATAATCTACATTATGTTTCCTTGAAACGATTTTGTTGAAATTAAATGGGATTAGTTTTTTTAGATTTATATTTGTTAATAAACTATAAATGATTCGTAAATCGGTTCCTTTCAACGAATAGATACTGTTGGATAATAAAGTTCCATCCATAATACTCACTCTCCCGACCTTAACGGATAGAAACATTTTAACATGGAAATAGTTGTTAATATACGTGTGAATGTAAATCTTTTCAATTTAATTAAGATTGATAAAAGTGTATTTCATAAATAGAGGGACAGAAAATGGTTTAATTTCGAGATTTGTTGAAGCATGACTAATCACTGCATAAAAAAAGCATCCTATCCCTAACGGTTACATGGATGCTTCATTATTTCGCTTCTAGTAAACTTAAACTTCATCATTCATTTTCTTTGAATGTTCAGCACAAACCTCCATCGCTTTAATGACAGAATTTCTGAATCCATGTGCCTCCAGTTCTGTGATCGCAGCAATCGTTGCACCACCCGGGGAGCAGACTTGATCCTTCAGTTCTGCTGGATGAATCCCTGTTTCCAAAGCGAGCTGTGCCGAACCCATAATGGTCTGTTCAGCCATTCGATAGGCTTTTTTTCGATCTATACCTAATTTTACAGCTGCATCTGCCATAGCTTCAATTAACACAAAAATATAGGCTGGAGAAGAACCGCATAAAGCAATAAACGCTTCGAAATCATCCTCCTTAAGAATTTCATATTCTCCAAACACACTAAATAAACGGCAAATTTCCTCTAACTCTTCACCTGTGACATGTTCATTTGGACAAATAGCTGTCATTCCTGCATTCACCAGGACAGGAGTATTAGGCATAGACAATATAAATTTCGACTCTGCTCCAATCCACTCGCCCATTTGCTTTATTTTAATTCCAGCAGCAATCGAAATAAGAATCTTCTTATCAGTAACATATTCTCGTATCTCTTTAATGACCTCTTCATATTGGTTCGGATTAACTGCTAAAAAGATTATATCTGAATTTTGGACAACTTCTTTATTGTCCAGGATTGTATGAATCGGCCACTTTTTAGAAATAGCAACCTTTGATTCTTCTGAGCGCACAGATACCAACAATTGATCAGCGAGTTTTGGATTACTGTTGATCAAAGAACCAACCATCGCTTTCCCCATATTTCCACAGCCAATAAAACCTATTCTTTTATTCATGCTTCAACACCTATTCTTCCTCATTTGACACTATTCTAACATAAAACAAGTAAAAAATAGAAAATTAGGATTAACATGCTTATTCATAAGCAGCTATGTATTTTCCGCAATAAGTTTCTTTTCATAATGACCTAGTGCTAGCAGAGGAAAAATATAATTATAGCTTTCATAAATGATATAAAAACCACCCCGTAAACCAAGACCTGTTGGATACCTGTTTGCATTTGGATGGTATAACTCTTCGTTTATTAAAAAGTTAACCCCTTTCTGTATACTTGGTGAAGTTGCCCGTTTAACTGCTAAGAGGGCGTCCAATGCCCAGGCTGTTTGGGACGGAGTACTGTAGGACAATGGTATAAAACGTTCTTTATCTGCACTCATACAGGATTCTCCCCACCCTCCATCTTTAAGCTGGATAGACTCCAGCCATCTGATTGCTTTTTGGATAGAAGGGTGCTCAGGCTTGATTCCGATTGCACATAATCCTGTCACTGCTGCCCACGTACCATATATATAACAAACACCCCATTTTCCATACCAGCTGCCATCAGACAATTGCTCTTTCAGAAGCCAGGCAGCCGCTCGTTTAATGAAGGAATGATCATGGGTTAATCCAGTATAATTACCCATGAATTCTAAAACACGACCTGTCAAGTCTGCAGTAGAATCGTCAATGATGGCATCCTTTGCATTTTCAATTGGCAGATACGCAAATAAGGAATTATAGGCATCTTTTTCAAAGGCACCCCATCCTCCATCCTTATTTTGCATACCCTTCAAATACGAGAAACCTTTTTTCCAAGCAAGATTTGCTTGTTGGTTCACTTTACTTTGCATTGTTAATGCTCGTAAACCAGCACTTGTATCATCATTATCCGGTATATAATGATTGCTATCGGAAAATCCCCATCCCCCAGCAATCACGTCTGGAGCATGTACTATCCAATCCCCTCTCGTGTTTTGTTGTTTTTTCAGCAAATACGCATTTGCTCGTTCGATAACAGGATGAGTTGTCTTTAACCCAGCTTCTTGTAAGGAATAGCTCAATAAAGCTGTATCCCACACCATGGACGGAGAATTTTGCAAATGAAGGCCATATGGTGTATCTGTTAAATAGCTCTTCATCCCTTCCACCGCCTTAAGAATAATCGGTGAGTTTCGTTTATACCCCAAAGCAAGTAAAGCATAGATCATATAACAGGTAGCTGAACTATAACTATACAATGTCCCATTCTTTTCAATCCGGTCAATCATCAGTTTTTCTGCAGATTGATAGCCAGCTTTTTGCCAAGAGGATGGAGAAAAATCGAGGGACTTTAGGTGTTTAATCAATTGATCGGTCTGAAAAAAGCGTTCCTCTCTAAACCAACCTCCTTCCTGCCCATTAAAGAAACTCGTATCAATTCCCTTGTGTTTATGCATAAAGCGTTTATTCATGCAGATGGTCATAGGAGTTAAATGCACTCTGGCGTAGTTACTGCATTGATACATGTTAAAAGGTACATGGGGCGGAAGCATAAAATAACTCATCGGAAAATGAAAAAAGCTTGGATACTTATACATTCCGTTGACTGCGAGCATCATTTTAGTCATAAAGTGAGATTTTGACACTCCACCATGCTTATTTATAAACTGTTCAGCTCGCTTCATCTCCTCATCCATCCGAGTAAAATTGCCTGTAACGAGCAGAGCTGTATAAGATTGAACGGTGGCAGATAAATTACCATCCTTCTCATCCGGATAGATACTCCAAGACCCATTGTCATTTTGAGTGCGCAGTAGCCTTTTCACTAATTGATGCATTAATTCTTCTTCCTCTATTCCTAAGGTCCGTATAAGTAAGATCATAAAACAATCCGTTAATGAAGAACCTTCAAAATTGAATGTCCAAGATCCTGACTGATTTTGTGTTTTTTCTAACCATTTTATCTTTGAGTCTATATATTTTCCAACTATGGATTTTGTCATTTCTTATCACCCCAACAAACTATTTAGATTCGCATATTGCACTAAAATTACTAAGGGGGATCACAATCGATTCATTTTTTATTGAAAAATCGCGATAATATCTCATACAACCCGCATAGGCTGCTGCACTTTGTTCATCTGTCTGATAACCTCTCATAAAAAGCGCTTTATTGGCCTGAATGACTTCAGCTTCCGTCATGGTTTGTAAGTGCCCATCTGTCTCTTTAATTATTTTTATCAATTCTTTATATAGGGTTTGAGGGATAGAAGCAGCTTTCCTTTTTACAGGCAGAGAAGTTGATTGAATGTCGACAATGATAAATCTGGGGAGTTTTTCTATTAAATGATTGTTTGTAAGATCCTTAAATCCATAATAAGCACCTATTGCTAACAAGCTGCTTTCAACCGAAAACGTAACGATGTCAGGTTGTTGTCCTAACTGCTCCCATATCTCATATGCATATGTTTTTGCTCCCTCAATCATATAGGGGTGAAAATCGGGTAAAATAAAATTAGTTGCAGCAGATTCTTGATCAGAAGCAAAATCGCTTACTCTGACTCCTTCATTTCTATGTGCATCCACCAGCTGACATGATGTATTTTCAGGTAAAGCTAACTCACAGGCAATTTGAGCATGTTTTGCATATTTAGCAACAGATAGACTCATACAAGTCGCCTCCGTTATAAGGATGTTTTGTATCGTATTCTCTAGTAACTTAGTCACTAATAATGCTGAGCATCTATCTATATAAGACTGGCTTGGTAAAGTATTTTCTAATTTTAAATAGATTTGCTGATTGTCCGAGTCCAATTTATCGAGGACGGTATTCCCCTCACCTAATGATACCTTCTCCCATGCACGTTTTTTTGCTTGTACTGATACTCCTCGATAGTACTTCCACATCGTCTGGTTCTCACCATTAATCCAATTATCCTTAAAAATACTATTACTTGTTTTGATGATTAACAGCCCACCGCATGTACAACAATTTTTATCCGGTTCCTCCATGAATAGCTCCTGGCAATCTACGCAAATAAATCGAATTTCACTCATTCCTGCTCCTCTCGTTAATCAGTTAATCAACATATTAAGATGGAAAAGTTTGCTTTTTTCATTTATGATGATGGTAAGAGAATATGGAGGCGATTAGATGATTGATGTATTTCATGGCACCTCTACTACCAATTATGAAAAAATTCTAGATAAAGGCCTTACACTTGGAACCTCGTTCAGTCATGGCAAAAAGCATGGTGATGCTATTTATGCCACAACTCGTAAACATTGGGCTAAGAAGTTTGGACCAAACATTATAGAGTTTCACGTCAATACAGATCACTTCTTATTTATTGAAGATGAGGACTATGCTAAATTATATGATTCATTTACCAATGAATTCGTACAACCTTACGAAACGATAAGTGCATATATATACCATAAACAATTCGATAAAATTCGTAATTTATCTAAAGTTAATAACAGAACAAACATTAAATTATTTATTAGAGATACTGAATTTAAAATAGGCAGCTTGCTTCGCGAAATGCTCACTTCTAACGGCTACAAAGGTATTGTTATCTCATCAGAAGATAGTAAAGGTCCATTTTTTGATCTGACAATTTATGACCTTAGCTGTATTAGCATGTAAACCACCTCCATCTAGCTATTCGAGAAACCTCACCAATTTCCTTATGGCGTTTTTTTAAAAACTGTTCCCTGGTTCCAGGCTGAATGATAAGTTTTTAGATACTAAATGGTTAAATAAGGTTAATTTCAAGAATATGTATATATTCTGCAAATTAAAGTTGTTATAATATTAACCAGAATACATAAACTTTCGAAAAAGATCGGAGGAGATTTGTTGGCTAAACAGCATTCATTAACTGAATACCTTATTCCAGGCAGTCTGTTAACCGGCCTTGGAATTGGACTATCCATTGGATCTCCAGGTGTAGGGTGTCTTGTTGGTTTGGGCGGTGGCTTCCTGTTAACGTCGATATTCAATATTTTTCTGGATGGACAATCCAAACTATTAGGGATGGAAGAACTCGAACAAAGAATCAGTAAACTAGAAGAGAACGCAAAAAAGAATGGATGAATGGTGAATAGTCGCACCATCTTCGTTCTTTTTGTTTGTGACTATTTAAGTATGGTTTTAGCAAATCACTCAATTTCCTTGAACCTTGGTTAAATTAAAACTTATTTCGAGAATGGATTTATAACGGTCCAGCCATATCCTTCATACCTGTTATCTCACTTTCCGTAATTTCCAGATTACTGAGGTCACAGTTCCTAATCTTTGATCCTTGAAGGTCACATCTTTCAAAGGATATCGGATTTTTGTCATCTCCAAGATTTGTATCCATAAATTTGGTTCCTGCCAGGGTAACTAATCTCATTTTAGTAAAGGAAAAGTTTAAATCTGCAAAATAGGATTGCTTTAAATTTATGTTTTGGAATTTTGACTGACTAAGATTACAGTTACTGAATTGAGTACTTCTCAAGTTACTATTACTAAAAGAACTCTCTTCTAAGTTAACTTGGTAACATTCTGTATATGCCATACCGCAATTTTCATATTGTTTATTTGAAATATCATGATGTTCTACTAAGTTTTCAGATTTTGTCGAACTCTCTATTCTCTTTATGTAGCAAAACTCATCTTCCGACTTAAAGGTCGATTTATAGCCCAATTTCTCGTAAAAATGGTGATTATTAAGCTGCCTGCTGGATGTCTCAAGGTCCCATATTCTTACGCTTGGAAATATCTCCTCAATTAATTCCATTACTCTGGAACCGATTTTAAGATTCTGAAAATCCGGATCAACGTATATGCGGTCTATCCTTCCATATGATTTACCGGTAATCGTAACGATAACTCCACCAACTATAGCCTCGTTATAGATAATTTTGTAATAGCCTAATTCTTCGATCATGTATTTAGTCATTTCAACTGAAGTATAGCCAGGGGGCTGAATATTGTAATCCACAATTTCTTGATTTATTAGCCATCTTGTTGCTTCTTCATCAAATGTTTTCTTCATTAGTTCTGTTAATTTTTCAGCGTCACATAAGATTGCTTTTTCAATTGTTATCAAATTGTAATCTCCTTTTTCAAAATTCGATTGGATAATCTAAAGAAAATTCCCTAAATTTTGAAAGTATTAAAGAAATTCTACCATAATTTACAAGTTATACTTCATTTATTTAGTTATTTGTTTAAGAATTCAAGCAATATAAACTGGAGTATTTATAGTCGGGTATAATCATCTCTATAATGCACAAAATATAAAATAGAATATAACAAGGAGTCTAATATATGCAGAAAATTTTGTATCGTATGATATGGGTATCGATTTTATTAAGCATAAATCTTTGTGCCCTTGCCATTTCGATCTATTCGATTTTCGCGTTTGAAAAAGGGACAAACATTACCACAATGGACTATACTTTGGCAATTACCATTATGGTTATCAGTAATTTCATTACACTCCAGCTCTTCATTGCCATAAAAAAGAATCAAAAACAGAACACAATTTATGGAATAATCATTGCTGTCACTCAAATAATTGCCTTCCTTTTATTCATGCATTTGTATGAGACCACCGGCATAATAATCTTTTCACTTTCAGTCATTGCATCTGTTACCATGATCATAAAAACCTGGAAAAACAAAAACCCAGCCTTGATGTAAGGCTGGGTTAATTGTTTAAGCTTGCTGAAGCACTTCTACAATTTCATTAATTTTTTTAGCACCAAAGACTACTTGTTCATCATTAATAATCATGGCTGGAACACTCATTACTTTATATTTCTTTTTAATATCCTGGAAGTTGCTGATATCAATCATTTCTGCTTCAACATTTGGGTTTTCAATTGCAATTCTTTGAGCACCAACAACAACATCTGGGCAGTAGTGGCATGATAAAGATACCATAACCTTAATATTTGCTTTTTTATCTATTGCTTTAATTGACTGTTGGATAGAGGAATCTAAAGCTTGTCCAGGACCTGCCAGGTTATAAATGGCGAGGATGAAGGAATTAAGCTCGTGTCCTCCCGGTATACCATGGAATTTTACACCGCTGTAATTTCCTTTATGATCAAGCAACGAAACAACCGGGAATTTATCAGCATTGATTTTTGTTTCCATTTCAACATTTTCGCCTTTTGGATAAACTTCCAAATGTAGTTTATCGCCAAGTTCAGCAACATCGATCAAGAAATCACGTAATTCTACAGATTTAGGCATACTTTCATCCACAATGCTTACTAATGTTACATCATTCTCCATTTTGGCGAAAATACCTTTTAGTTGTCCTTTGATGGCATCGCTTAGTAGGCTGCTCTTACCACTTTTAGCTGTTTCTTTTGGTGCAGATTCTTTTTTCTCTGCCATTTTTTCTTCTTTTGGCTCATCAACAATGCCAAGACGCTCTTTTTCTTCAGCAACATATTTTTGTACGTCTGTTCCAGCAATCGCCCCATCGGCAACAGCTGTAATAACTTGACGTAAAGATTTCGGACGAAGATCTCCAACAGCATATACACCTTTAATATTTGTTCTCATTTCTTCATCCGTAATAATATAGCCACGTTCATCCATGTCTACATGACCTTTAAAGATCTCTGTCTTAGGCTGATATCCCACGAAAACAAATACACCGAATGCGCCATCCTCTTCTTTCGCTGTGTATTCCCATTCTTCCTTCGTTACATTATTAATAAATCGGGCATGCTGAACCATCTCCACCCCTGAAACCTCAAGCAATTCCGTATTAAATTTAACTTCTATATTTTCGTTGGCAAAAACCTTATCTGCGATAGAAGGAGCACATGTAAACTCAGGTTCACGAGCAATAATGGTAACCTTGCTGGCAAAACGGGTTAAATACATCGCTTCTTCAGCTGCGGCAAATCCTGCTCCAATGACAAACACTTCTAATCCTTCGAAGAATTCACCATCGCATGTTGAACAGTAGGCAACACCACGTCCCGTGAATTCTGCTTCTCCAGGGAATCCAAGTTTACGAGGACCTGCACCTGCTGCAATGATTACAGATCTTGCCTGAAACTCACCATTGATTGTTTTGATTATCTTAACTTCTCCTGATAGGTCAACATCCGTAACATCTGTTTTGGTAAATCTAACACCAAAATCTTCACATTGTTTTTTCATTTCTTCTATTAATAAAGGTCCAGTTGTTTTGCGAACACCAGGGTAGTTAACAATTTCATTTGTCGTAGCAGCTTGGCCACCCATATTTCCTTTTTCAATAATAAGAGTGTTTAATTTTCCACGTCCGGCATATATACCAGCTGACAATCCAGCAGGACCTCCGCCAATGATAATTAAATCTAAAATTCCTTTTGTCAAAATACTCACCTAATTTACGTAAACTTTTAATAAAAAAGGTACTTATCATGTTAAGTACCTCATTTGATCTTCTGATAGAAAAACATTTAAAAACTGGACAAGTAGCTGTCAGTCTGTGTCTTTAGATAAAATTTGCATTCATCTTTCATTGAAAAGATGAATGCAAATGATTAAAAAATTATATTTTACCTACTAGGTCAAGGCTTGGCTCAATTGTTTCTTCACCAGGAGTCCATTTTGCCGGGCATACTTTATCACCGTGTTCTGCAACAAACTGAGCAGCTTGTACTTTACGTACTACTTCTTCAGCATTACGGCCAATACCTAGGTCGTGAATTTCATAAGCTTTAATTTCACCCTCAGGATTCACAATGAATGTTCCGCGAAGTGCTTGACCAGCTTCTTCAATTAATACTCCAAATTGACGGGAAAGAACATGCGCTGGATCTGCAAGCATAGGATATTTAATTTTGCCGATTGTATCCGTAGCATCTGCCCAAGCTTTATGTACAAAATGAGAGTCCGTAGATACGGAGTACACTTCGCAGTTAATTTCTTTAAGGGCATCATAATTATCTTGCAGATCAGCTAATTCAGTTGGGCACACAAAAGTGAAATCAGCTGGATAGAAGAAAAAGATTGACCATTTACCTTGAACATCCGAAAGACTTACTTCTTTAAACTCTCCATCATGGTAAGCCTGTACTGTAAAATCCTCTATTTTTTTATTAATAAGTGACATATCGTATATCCTCCTAAACAATATCATCAACTAAGTGATGTTTAATACTATATTATAATAATTATTAAAAAGAAATTTGTCAATTGCTTATTTATAATTATTATCATATTTCTTTAATTTTTTTCGTTCTTTCCATTAGATAAACTTAATAAAACCTTTAAATATCAACCTTAATCAGGTTCAACATACTTACTGTCGATACAGTAATTTTATCAATTAAAATATATTCTAATGATAAAACTTAAGGGGAAACACCAAATTATATTATATAGATATAATTTATTTTGTTTTTTACTTTCACTGCTAGCATGCCCAAAAACGTTCATTTTTTTTCATCTGTTCATGTTTCAAAACAATCTATTTTCAACGTTCTCTTTATCTCCATTTTAAGTTTCTGTTTTATATCAAGTAAGATGAAGCACTAGCCGTAATGGTCTTTACAGCAATTATTCATCAACAAAAAAGACGTGTGATGTGTCACACGTCTTTTCGTTGATGATTATAAAATTTTCTCCATATATAACCGGTCCTCACCATCTCCGAATTCACCATATCTCCATTCATTTACAGTAAAACCGATGTTTTTATATAATTTAACAGCAGCCGTGTTGGCTTCGCTTACCGTTAAACTGACTTTATGAAAGCCATCAGCCTTCAGAATGTTCAAGACCTCATGTAAAAATTGTGTCCCCAAGCCTTTACCATGCTGGTCTGATCGTACATAGTAGCCAAATATATAAGCTTTATTTGGCTGATTATAATCTCTCATACATTCACAAACCGCAACTGGTCTCTCATCTCCCTGCTGTCTATAAAGGATTAGTTTTCCGTATCTCGCTAATGGAACCAGTGTTTGTTCATCTACCGCTCCCAACCCGGGAAAGGCATCCTTTTCGAGCTCCATCATCATGTTCTGCTGTGCAGGCGTTAGGGATTCGGGTATTTCAATGTAATACATCGAATTCGTTTGTGTCATGATTCTTCCTCTCTTCTACCTTTAGATATTCTATATTTCTTAAGGGCCATGTTTGTTCCGGTATATTTTTATAGGGCAGCTGTGCAATATTATTCGTGGCTGCGCCTGGTGCATCAACATAAATGACCTCACTTATTAGCGGATCAAACGCTGCTCTGAAATGATTTTTAGCTTTCAATATCAAATACCTATACGTACTTGGTTCAATCCCAATATGACGGAAAAGCTCAGGATCATTGGCAGACATAGGTCTTCCAATTAGGAGAATATCTATTTTGCCTACTTGAATCAAACAAGCCCCCTTAACATCTACTCTCAAATTTCTATTAAATGGACCACTATTATAAAATATACCATCAGTTAACCTGATTACAGTCGCTAGCACATCAACCGGTAAGCCAAACTCAGGATAAGTTTTCCCGCCAAGTGACAGACGTACAGTTGCACCAGCTCCCACGCTCCTGCATATATCAATTGCCTTAGAAGCAGTTAGGGCTCCAAAAAGTGTTTTCTCTCTATTAAGGTCTATACATTCTCTCAAAAGCCTCGTTGTATCTCCACTGCCTCCGCTCAACGGATTATCAGAAATATCGACTAATGCGATTGGTTTGTTTTTCTTCATTGCAAACGCAAGTTGAAATGCTTCTGCAACATCGGGCAAATTGACGATAAAATCTTCCCTTAGACTCCAAAAAAATTTGGCCAAGTTACTGGCCGTTCGATCGGCCAATAACTGATTCTCAGCAATCACTATCACACTTGCACCTGCGCTCGGTACATCTGAATACGGAAATCCTCCAAATACAGAGATGTTTAAAATACCATCTTCCTCTTCATGGCGTTGAGCAAGCTCCACCATTTTAGCCATAGGACCTTCCTTTGTTCTCATATTGATCGAGGGAAGCAGCATGGGAATTTTCACACATCTTGCTACATAATTAACTCCAAGTGAAAGATGATTCATCAAAGCATTCGCGGCATTAACCCCTTGCTCATACATATCAATATGCGGATAGGTTTTAAATCCAAAATGATAGGGTGTAATCTCAACAATGGCCGGACTGATATTGGCATGTAGATCCAGGGTTGTTGCAATTGGAATATCTACTCCAAGTTTTTCTCTAATCTTTAAAAGTAAATATTCTTCTGCATCATGAATACCCTCAATGACCATTGCTCCATGTAGGGCAATCAATAATCCATCAATCTTTCCTGCCGCTTCCATTAAACCCATAAGCTCTGTTTCAATCTCTTCGTATGTGTCATAGGTTACCGGACCTGAAGGAACAGCTGCTGCACAAAGAAGGGGGACGATCTCTACGTCTTCCAGGTTCCTCAGAACATCAATAAACCCGCCAACCTCTGTTTTTGTATTTGTATAAATATCAAAAATTTGGTTCCCTTTAAAATAACCTTCATTCTTAAAATCTTGAATGGTCGTCATCGTTCTAGAGAAACTATGGGATTCATGATAAAAAAAAGCTATACCAATTCTCAAATGTTTCACAAGGGAAACCCTCCTATAGATAAGTCATATATACTGATTTCCATTCCGTCATACTATCCAAAGCATGGTGGGATACTTCCCGATGGCCATTCCCTGAATATTTCATCCCGCCAAACGCAACACCAATTTCAGCATTTGCAGTTCCGTTATTCACATAAACCAATCCACTTTCAATATCAGCGGCAGCTCGGGTTGCACTAGACAAACTGCTCGTGAAAATGGCGGTCGATAGTCCATATTTCGTACTATTATTAACCTCAATCGCCTCTTCATAGCTATCCACTTCAATAAAGGCAAGAACAGGGCCAAATATTTCTTCCTTTGCAATCGTATGTTCCTTTTTCACCTCACTGAAGATAGTTGGTTCAAAAAAACACCCTTCTTCGTTAGCTAATTTCTTTCCTCCACACTCCAATAAGGCTCCTTCTTCTGTAGCTATCCTCACGTATTTCTCAACCACCTTCATTTGCTGCTCATTTACCAAAGGACCTATGTCTATATTTTCTTTAAGGCCATTACCTATTTTCAATTCCTTCGTTAACTTTACGACCCTTTTCAATAAATCCTCTTTTATCGATTGTTCAACAATAACCCGGCTTGTCGCCGTGCATTTTTGTCCTGTTGTTCCAAATGCACCTTTAACAATACACTCTGCTGCATAATCTAAATCTGCGTCCTGTAGAACAATTGCTGCATTTTTCCCACCTAGCTCAAGGGAAACCCTTTTTAATTGTTTGGCACCTACCTGTGAAAGTTGCATGCCTACTTCAGTAGAGCCTGTAAAAGAGATCACTTTGACATCTTCATGTTCAGCAAGCTGCATTCCCACCTGACTGCCGCTCCCTGTAATGAGATTTAAAACCCCATTTGGGAGTCCGGTCTCATGAAAGACTTGCATAAATATACCTGCCGAGAGTGCAACCTCAGAAGCTGGTTTCCACACAATCGTATTCCCACTGATTAAAGCAGCACAAATTTTATAAGAGGCAAGCGCTACCGGAAAATTCCATGGAGTAATACATGCAACTACACCAAGCGGCTCCCGATTCATCGTAATCGTTCGATTGGTGTTACCGGAAGCAATGGTTTCCCCATACATTCTGCGGCCTTCTCCAGCCATATAGCGGCATGTTTCTTTGACGACATTCACTTCCCCGCGTGTTTCCGCCAGAACTTTCCCCATTTCTTTGGTCATAACTTCGGCTAATTGATCTCTTTTTCGTTCAAACAATTCTGCGGCCTTCCATAAAAATACAGCACGTTCAGGCGCGGGTGTTCGTCTCCAGCTTTTAAAGGCAAGGTGAGCATGCTGCACAGCTTGGTCAACCTGGCTTGAAGTTGCGATTGCATACTTACCCACCACTTCATTCGTTGCAGGATTCTTACTTTCCCGATAATTCTGATCTAAATCGTGAGTCCAATGACCATTCATGTAAAGCAGCTGTTTCGTAAATCCTTTGGACATTTACTAAATACCCTCCTTTACCACGTCTCCAATAACGCTTTCTAGAATGGTTAACCCGGCATCCAATTCTTCTGTTGATATATTTAATGGCAGCATGAGCCTGATGGTTTGCCCGTTAACTCCGCAGTTCATGATTAGTAAATGCTTATCCAGGCATCGCGCTTTGATAAGCGGCACAATGGACTTCGTATCGGTTTCATTGAATTCAATGCCAATCATCATACCGACTCCGCGGACTTCTTTTATTGTCTCGTATCCTAGCAAACTAGTTTGCAGCCTATTAACAATTTGCTCACCGAGTTCTTTACTCCTCTTTACCAGATTCTCTTCTTCAATCACCTGTATACTCGCAAGGGCAGCTGCACATGAAATGGGGTTGCCGCCAAATGTGGAGCCATGTCCCCCTACAGGCCATTTATTATGTAGATCCCTATTTGCCACAATCGCACCAAGTGGCAGGCCGCCTGATAAAGCCTTTGCTAAAACGAGGATATCTGGAGTTACTCCTGAGTGCTCCGAAGCAAACATCCGGCCAGTTCTGCCAAATCCAGTTTGAACTTCATCAAATATCAATAAAATCCCATGCTCATCAGCAATACTCCTTAATTCCTGCAAAAACAACGGAGGTGCGGGATAGTATCCGCCTTCCCCCAAAACAGGTTCAACAAGTATAGCGGCCACTCTCGATGGGTCAATATGTAAATCAAATAACGAATGTAATTGGTTGATACAATAATTTGTCAAATCGGCATGATTGATATTTTTTACTAAACCGGGATATGGATAAGGTGTATGGTAAACCTCTCCTACCAGCGGTTCGTAGTACTTTTTATATTTACTGCTGGATCCTGTTACAGTAGTAGCACCTAATGTGCGTCCATGAAAGGATCCATTGAAAGCGATAATTCCCGGGCGGTCAGTAGCCGCACGTGCCAGCTTCAGTGCTCCATCAATTGCTTCACCGCCTGAATTGGAGAAGAATACCGTATCCAAATTACCCGGCGTGATTTGTGCCAGCTTTTCAGCCAAGCCAATCACAGTCTCGTAATAGCCATAATTTAAACCAAAATGGACGAGTCGTTCCGCCTGTATTTTTATAGCGTTAACGATTCTTTCATGAGAATGGCCAAGTGCATTTACAGCTACCCCTGAAACAAAGTCTATATACTCCTCTCCATCCTTCGTCCAAAAACGCGCTCCCTTGCCTCGGTCTATAATTAATTCCGTCACTCTTGTGCTAACTGGAGATATATGTTTTCTCGCTTTCTCTGTTAATTCAGTAACTTTTTCAGAATGACTCATGAATTACTTCCCCCCTTGAATACATAAATTGTTGCAGAGCAAGTTCTAAAATATTTATGATTGAATCAATTTCATCCCTGGAGACTGTTAACGGCGGAGCAATTAACAAATGATCTCCTTCATAGCCGTTAATTGATCCACTTCCTGGATAAAAGACAGCTCCAATTTGCATGGCAATCCGATTAATCACTTCAGACGCAGAGATAGAGGGAGGGAAAGGGTCTCCTTTCGGATTGGCAGCAAATTCAATGCCTATTAAAAGGCCCTTACCCCTTACATCCCAAATGACAGGGTAACGATTCTGAAGCAATTTAAGTTGTGTGATTAAATATTCACCCTGCACAACTGCGTTGGAAAGGATTTTATAGTCAGCTAATTTTTTCAGAACTGCCAATCCGGCAGCAACAGAGACCGGGTGGCCACTGTATGTATATCCATGTGCAAATTTCCCATTGCTGTTTTGAATAATCCCTTCAATTAATCGATCGTGAACAATCATACCGCCAAGAGGGGAATAACCGGCTGATACTCCCTTGCCAAATGTAATAATATCCGGTATAAAACCAAAATGCTCTACAGCAAAATAGGTCCCTGTTCTCCCAAACCCCGTCATCACTTCGTCTGCAATCAAAAGAATATTGTAATCGTCACATAATTTTCTGACCTCTTTAAAATACGATTCTGGCGGACTCACACTTCCCAATTGGCTCCCGACAATTGGTTCAGCTATGAAGCAGGATATTTGTTCCGGACCTATCTCAATAATCAACTTCTCTATATCCTTAATGCATGACCAATTATGTTGTTGATTGCAATCATCAAGATTCCTTTGGTATGGGCATCGTTTACAATGGGGAGAATAAACATGTTTAAAATCAAGTAGATTTTGCGTATATACCTGCCTTCTTTTAATATCACCTCCGGCAGATAAGGACCCTAAAGTATTTCCATGATAAGATTGCCATCTGCCAATCACAATATGTTTTTCCGGATTTCCTGCACCTTTATGGTATTGCCTTGCAAGTTTAATAGCACTTTCATTCGCCTCCGATCCACCGCAGGTGAAATAAACCTTGTTTAATGGAACGGGAGCGATCTCGGCAATTCTCTCTGCCAGAAGATGCAATACCTCGGTTTCAAAACGCATCGAATGTACAAAGGCTGCTTTTTTTGCCTGTTCAGCCATCGCTTCAGCAATCGTTACATCCCCGTGACCTAAATTTGCGGCAACAGCACCCGAGCATGCATCAATATATTGCTTGCCATCCTGATCGTATAAATAAATCCCTTGCCCATGTGTAATAATAGGGTATTTATTCATAAAATCACGATGAAAGACATGGTCAGCCATTTGCTTCTCTCCATTTCATAGAGATGTTCTATCATTTTTCTACAAACAAGATATGCTTAAAAAGCGAATTCAAGACTTTTTTACGCTACATATTAAAGCCAACAAATCCATTGTTTAACTGAATTCTGAAATTAGCTTCCGTTTTCTCTTTAACCATTTCTACTGTTATTCCTGGAGCAGTTTCCACTAAAATAAGCCCCTCATCATCGACTGCAAAAACGGCTAATTCAGTTATAATAAAATCCACTTTCCGCTCAGATGTTAGTGGATAATTAAGATGTTTAACGAGCTTCGGCTTCCCTGCTTTTGTTGTATGCAAGGTTGTCACGATAATTTTTTTAGAGCCCTCTAATAAATCCATCGCCCCTCCTACACCTAAAACTGCTTTTCCCGGAACCGCCCAATTCGCAATCCTGCCAATCTCATCAATTTGTAAAACACCTAAAATCGAGATATTAATATGGCCCCCTCGTATCATCGCAAAAGATGATGCACTATCAAAATAAGAGGCGCCGGTCAATACAGTTACGGGTAGCTTTCCTGCATTCACCAAATTGGGATCTGGTTCATTTAATGGGGTAGGTCCCACCCCAAGAATCCCGTTCTCTGTATGTAGAAATACGGATAGATGAGGCTCGATAAAATCTGCTACCAATGTTGGAATCCCAATTCCTAAGTTGACAATATTACCATTTTCAAGGAATCGTGCAGCACGTTTGGCAATCGTCTCTTTTGAACTCACAACGACTCCTCCTTTAAAACTAAGAAATCAACATACAAATGCTGTGTGATAATATCCTCAGAATCAAGTTCTCCCGCTTCTACTATTTCATCCACTTCAGCAATCACGATATTCCCGGCCGTCGCCATAGTAGGATTAAAATTCCGGGCAGACTTTATATAAATTAAATTACCGAGTTTGTCTGCTTTATAGGCCTTGATCAGTGAAAAATCAGCCTTTAAAGAATGTTGCAATATATATTTTTTATCATTGAAAATCTTTTCTTCTTTCCCCTTTGCTAAGTCAGTACCCGCTCCTACGGGTGTATAGAATGCCGGTATTCCAGCTCCACCAGCACGAATCGCTTCTGCCAATGTTCCCTGCGGCATAAGTTCAATCTCAAGCTCTCCCCGAAGATAAGCCTCCACTACATCAGGGTTGGATGTGAAATAAGAACCAATGCCCTTTCTTACCTTCTTTTTCTGTACAAGAACTCCAAGCCCCCTGCCTGGCTCACCGAGATTATTACTGATAATTTCAAGATTATATATCCCCCTTCGGTCTAGAGCGTGTACCAATGTTATTGGACATCCTACCAGTCCAAAGCCCCCAACCATAATACGGGCTCCATTCTTTAGCAAGGAAGCAGCTGCATCAGGTGTAAGTACTGGTTTCACCCCATTCACCTCTGTCCATTTCAATTTAATAAAAACGCCAAAGAATATAGCTTTTCTTTGACGTCCAGATTCGAAACCGCTTACAACTATTTTGTCTATTTAAAATAGTTCCGCTTTAAAAGCCTTGGAATTTTCATCAATTCTTCAAATCGAACAGTAGCTGTTAATTGTTTAGTATTAATGAGCAATAAATGGTCCTCTATCTCTTCAGTCAGTTCATCCGTTAAATATTCCATTTGGCAATTGGCACAATGGATAGCTGGTGTTTCCTTTATTTCCAGTGATTGTGTTCCATCTGGCAGCTCCCAAAATACAGTAGTATTGGTCTCTATTGCCCCATCTTGTTCGCACCATTGGCATTTCATACTTTTGAATCCTCTTCATCGATTTTGGTCGTTTTTGTTTGCTGAGCCTTGAATTTCTTTTCTTTTAAAACATCCCGTTTATCTCGTTGATCTTTAAGTGACGAATGCTCCGGATTTTGCTGATAGGCGTTGCGCTTGTTGTATCTTTCTAATCCATCCGGTGTAATATTAAACTTTTTATCATCCATAATGGACAAGATACCTGTGCTGTTGTAATCCTCATAGACATTTGGGTATGTTTGTTTGAAATATTCATCTGCACGACCGGACACATAGTTCTCCGGTTCTGGATAGGATGTAATCACACCTTCAAAATTACGTAAGATCACTTTATTTGAACTTTGTGAAATGATGTAGTTCGGCTGAAGCGGTATTTTCCCACCCCCGCCTGGTGCATCAACCACAAAAGTCGGAACAGCATATCCACTTGTATGGCCGCGCAGCCCCTCCATAATTTCTAGGCCTTTACTAATCGGAGCTCTGAAATGCCCAATCCCTTCTGATAAATCACATTGGTAAATATAATAAGGACGAACTCTTATTTTGACTAAATCATGCATTAATTTTCTCATGATTGGGACACTGTCATTAATCCCAGCCAAAATAACCGCCTGATTGCCCACAGGTACTCCTGAATCAATAAGCAGCTCGCAGGCACGCTTTGATTCTTCTGTAATTTCGATCGATGTATTAAAATGTGTGTTCAGCCAAACAGGATGGTACTTTTTAAGGATAGTACATAATTCTTTTGTGATTCTTTGCGGAAATACTACCGGGGCTCTAGTTCCAATACGAATAATTTCTACATGAGGAATGGCGCGTAAGTTTTTTAATATATATTCCAGTATACTGTCATTAATGAGAAGGCCATCACCACCAGAGATTAAAACATCCCGGACTGCCGGTGTTTGGCTGATGTAATTGATTGCTTTATCTAACTGCTTCTTTGGAACTCCCATACCAATCTGACCGGAAAACCTTCTTCTCGTACAATAACGGCAGTACATGGAGCATTGATTTGTTACTAAAAATAGGACACGGTCTGGATAACGGTGAGTTAACCCTGGGACTGGGGAATCCTCATCTTCATGTAAGGGATCCTCTAAATCATACACCGTTTTGTGGAGCTCTTTTCCTATAGGAACGGATTGCATACGGATTGGACAGCGTTCATCATCAGGATCCATTAAAGATGCGTAATAGGGTGTTATGTTCAAGGGAATCGTTTTAGTAGAGATCCGTACACCTTCTTCCTCTTCAGGTGTAAGGTGAATCACTTTTTTTAAATCATCCAATGTTTTGATGGTGTGTGTTAATTGCCAAATCCAGTCATTCCACTGGTCGTCCGCTACGTCCTTCCATAACTCGATTTCACTCCAATGGCGTTTGGGTTTGTATAAGTTATAGTCCACTATTCTCCCTCCCATGGTACATATTCAATAACACTTCGTATGTGAATGGATAATTGTTCGAGCCTGCTCAAAAGACATTATCACTTTCTCACCATCTCCCGGAGGCTTTATCGCCATTCGAATTATGGTGAATTGTACTATATCTGAATGGTAAGCTCATTTTAAATCATTCCGTTCCTATGCTGAGAGCCGAAGAGGAGTCTCCTATTGGAATGACGATTAACAGTTAATTTGGATTTACAGATACAAAATCTAATATATGAACGAATGGAAATTTTGTGTATTTAACCCAACCTATCACCTCTAACCTTACATTGTCAATGATCAAAAATTTTGATAATTCGAGTCGAAAGATACTCATATTTTTTATGACAAACAAATAAAGCAGTTCAGCTAAAAACTGAACTGCTTCGACAAATTTTATAATTGGTTGAGAGCTTCCTCAATCAGGGTATCGCCTGATATTAGATCAAAAGAACGATTATAGCTTGCCTCATTTTCGAGGGAAGCCAAAATAGTTCGGGCCACATCCTCACGCGGAATCGTTCCAGCCTTTATTGTATCCCCCGTACGGATTTTCCCGTTTCCTGGTTCATTCAACAATCCACCAGGCCTTATGATTGTATACGTTAATGGGCTGTTTTCGAGAATTCGATCAGCATAATGCTTGGCAACATAATAAGGTTTAATTTCATTGCTCCAGTTTTCGCGGTTGTTAGCCTGAAGAGCACTGACCAAAATAAATCGTTTGATTCCAACCTTTTCAGCTGCTTCCATCATTTTCACTGCACCATCCAGATCAATTAAAAGCGTTTTGTCATGACCTGTGCTTCCTCCTGACCCGGCTGTAAAACAAATCGCATCTGATCCTTCAATTGCCCTCGCCAAGTTTTCTACACTATCTTCTAAATTAGCAAGAACAGTCTGTATTCCAATCTTTTCAAATGATTTTGTCTGTTCTTCTTTTCTGATCATCGCTTTTACATTGTGTTGTCCATCTTCCTTAATGAGGTGAACCAATTGATTGCCAATTTGTCCATTTGCGCCCACTACTACTATATTCATAGAAACAATCACCTTCCTATTTAAACATCAGCCTTCATTTACTGCAAAATCATGATTTTGATCCAGACAATAATCAAGCATCCACTGCCATTTTCCATAACCG
The DNA here is from genome assembly GCF_058267515.1 of Pradoshia sp. Z6_59. NCBI lineage: Bacteria > Bacillati > Bacillota > Bacilli > Caryophanales > Bacillaceae > Pradoshia > Pradoshia sp. Z6_59. The sequence continues at coordinate 17,684 of NZ_JBZCPP010000007.1, read as the reverse complement.
GAGTCGATATTAATATGTCCTTTATTTACAACCAAAAGTTGTCTAATACCCAAGTCTTTATAATACTGACTGTCTTCAACAGTGCAATAAGTATCGTTTGTGGATTGAATTTGCAATGTATGATCAAAAGACTGTATTAATTCTTTACCCTTAATTGAAAGGGGGAAAAACCTTTGGATGATTTCATGCTTTAAATATGGAGAGGGCGGTGCCACTAAAATAACACGGTTAACCAAATTTTTTATCTTATGAGCATTTTTGAGAGCAAAATGAATCCATAGGACACACCCTAAACTGTGAGCAACAATGGTTATATGGTCTGAGGTAATAGTATGAAAGGTATCTTCCAATTTTTTTATCCACTTATCTTTATAAGGATCATTATATTCAGGAAGGGTCGGATAATAAACTGTTTCACCTGCATCCAACAGCTCATTATACAGCCAGGATTGCCAATGTTCAGGTCCGCTTCCTCCAAGCCCATGCAATATGAGAAAATTGCGCTCCATTTTAACCCCTCCTATTTTACCGATTTAATTTCATACTAAGTTTATCAGATTAATATATTTTATGTCTACTTTTACAGTAAACAAACTTTCTTCAAAAAAATAAACCGGTACAGAGTGAATATACTCTGGTACCGGCTTTCATTATCACTTGGTTATCCACTTGGTCACTTCATCAATAGATTTTCTTGAACCTTCTTTAGGACTCATATCTGGATATCCTATATAGATAAACCCAGTTACAGCACCATCCTCAGAAAGATTAAAAGCCTTGCTCATTCGTTTATCATGGCATTGTTTTCCGGTTCTCCATACGGCACCCAGTCCAAGAGCATGAGCTGCCAGCAGGATATTTTGCGTAGCTGCATGTACAGCAGCGTATTCTTCTTCAATCAGAACCTTATCATTCTTCACTGGTTCAACGGCAGTCACTATGATGACAGGAGCACGATAGGGATTCTTGCTCACTTTTTCTAATCTGTTTTTACTTTCTTCTGACTCAAAATCATCTAATTCAGATTTCAGGATATCCACCAACACATCACTGAGGATTTTTCTGCCATCCTCTTTCAAAACAAAAAACTTCCATGGTTCTGTACGATGATGACAGGGTGCCCATGTTCCCGCTTCAATAATTTTATGTATGAGCTCATCAGGTATTGGTTCATTTTTAACCTTGCCAATACTTCTTCTTCCTTTAATGGCTTCAAATAGTTCCATAAACATTACCTCCCTATCTAGTTATCTCTATATTTTGTAAAATTTAGTTACTACTATACTATATATCCCTATGTTGGAAAGTACAAAAATTTCTTCTTCTTAAATATAAAAGAGCATGGGACATAACTTATAAACGATCCTGTAAAGACGAACGATAGCTAATTTATCGACTTTGTTACTTAAAAAGTTCGTTCCATTGCGCTAAGTTTAATAATGGTATACAGAAGGAAACAATCTATTGAAAACAAATAAAAATCCGACCTATTAGGCGATATTTATTAAAATATCACCTAATAGGTCGGATTTATTATTGACTGAAATACTTATGTCACTTCTTCTTGATATTTGAACATTATTATTCAAATTTATTTTTAATTTTATAATCTTTCTTTAAGTCTTCTAGCCATGTGTTGTACTCAGAAGAAATCTTTTCGCTTAGAGCGGCTTCTTTAGCATCCGCTTTTGATTCTTCATAAGTGGATTCTTTCGCTTCTTTATAGCCTGTAGATTTAATAATGTGGTATCCATATTCTGATTTAACCACATCACTAACTTCATCAACCTCTAAAGCGAAAGCTGCTTTTTCAAACTCTTCTACCATTTCTCCTTTAGAAATATAACCGAGCTCTCCACCACTTTCAGCAGATGCTGTATCAGTAGAGTTTTCTTTGGCTAGTTTAGCAAAATCTTCGCCGTCTTTGATTTTTTTCATTAGTTCATTTGCTTTGTCTTCGTCTTCAACAAGGATGTGGCTAACTTCAACCTGTTCAGGTTGGTCAAAGTTTGCTTTATTCTCTTCATAATAAGTTTTTACTTCATCCTCTGTGATCTCAACATCTTCCTGCATTAACTTTTCAATTTTAATGTTTATTGCGATATCTTCTTTCAAATCCTCTATAGATAAACCACTGGATTCAAGTGCTGATTTTAAGCCTTCTTCTCCGCCATAATTCTCTTTATAAACATCTACTTGTTCATTTATTTCACTATCTGAAACTTTTACTTTGCGATCATCGGCTTCCTTTTCAATGACCTTCATCGTAATTAAGCTATCTACAGCAGATGCTCCGTACACATTGGCCATTGTGTCATATAATTCATTTTTAGTAATGCGGTCGCCATTGACGCTGCCTACTGTTTGAGATTTTGTATATGCATATGCCCCACCAGCTATTGCTCCTGTTAATACGACAGCTGCTGCAATACCGGCAATCCATTTCTTATTTTTAGGTTTTTTTGTTTGATCTGCTTTAATTTCAGTAGCTTTCTCTTCTGTATCTGAAGTATTCTTTATCTCGTTGGTCATAATATAACTCCTATCAAAATAAAATTTATGATTTGCGTTAACATTACTATAATCATATAATGTGTCAGGAATATGTCAAATATAAAATACCCTATGTTAAATATTGTTTAGTTAATGAAAATATGGATACAATCAATATGACTATATGTAATATTACCTATTATAGTATATGAAAACATCATAAAGTGAAAATATAATCCTTGTTTGAAACTACATTAGATGATATTTGCTCCCTGTAAACAACTAGTCACAATTTGGTATTCATCAATCATTAATTTCCTAAGATAATAAATAAAATATTCTATGCTTCAATATTGCTCTAAAGTATGATTAGACAATTAACAAGAAAACCCCCTTTTTAACTATTTTTAAGCACTTTATGTGAATTAGATTCATTTACACATTAAAATGAAGAATAATAGGTAAATAAAGGGGATTTTATAATGGCAGAGCATCAGTTTATTTTAGAGGCTGTTTGGCCTGGATTACGTAATGATATAGGTGAAATACATACTAAAAATCTTCATACGAAAATTTCGATACCGGAGGAAATGGATGGACCCGGAATCGGGACAAATCCAGATGAGATGTTACTTGGTGCTGCAGCAACCTGTTATATTATTACGCTGGCAGCTATGATGGAACGCAGTCATATAGATAAAGAAGGGTTAACTTTACAGTCAGAGGGAATTGTCGATGTAACAAACGGTGTGTTTACCTATAAAAAGATTATTCATCGGCCATCGATTATACTAAAGGACTCTGCAACTGCAAATGATATCGCACTCGTCCAAAAACTAGCCCAAAAAGCAGAAACTTCCTGTATGATCAGCCGTGCTCTCAAAGACAATGTAGAGATAGAATTAGAAATCACAGTTAAGCGCATTTCTGAATAATGGTTATAAACTCTAGAAGGTGCTTCTAGTTTATTCAATCCTAATATCCGTACTAAACAAGAAAAAACCTGAGCTCATATGAACTCAGGTTTGTTTATTGTTTATTTAGAGTTGATCTGGAGTACGATCAAGTCCCTTAACAATAGGAATCTCAGTTTTAGCCAACTCTTCTTCAAGGTTTATTCTAGGACTGACGCCTGAATTTTTACCTGCAAAGCTTTCAATTAACTCTTTCATGTCGATTCCGGAGGATGCTTTTAATGATTCTTGTAAAGTTGCCATTAAATTCGTCGCATATCCGGTCACTTTATTGGCACCGCCGCCTGCACCGCCGCTCCCTGTATCAACAATCGTTATTTTATCAATACTGCTCAACGGTTTAGCAACTTCCCTTGCATATTCAGGAAGCATTTTTAACATCATATCCATCACAGCAGCCTGACCAAATTGCTCGAAGGCTTCTGCGATTTTTTGCTTTGCTTCAGCTTCCGCCAAGCCTTTTAAACGAATGATTTCCGCTTCAGAAACCCCTTGTGCTCTTTGGGCTTCCGCTTTTGCAAGACCATCTAAACGTACCCTCTCTGCTTCAGCTCTGGCCATTGATTCAATACGATATTGATTAGCATCGGCTTCGGTTAATTGCTTTGTCTTTTCGGCAGAAGCTGCTTGTTCAACTGCGTAACGATCTGCATCTGCCTTTTTCTTCACTTCTGAATCATATTGTTTTTCACGGCGTAAAATTTCTTTTTCTTCTAATTCAATCAGCTTCTGCCGCTCAATGATTTTAATTTGCATCTCTTGTTCCGTAACATCTTGCTTAGAACGTGCAGTTTCTAAATCATATGCCTGATCGGCTTTTGCTTTAGCAATATCCTGTTCACGTCTGAATTCAGCAATTTTCAATTGATTTAATTTTTCTGCCTCTGCGATTTCAGTTGCACGTTCAAGTTCAGCTTTTTGCGCTTCCTTGGATGCTTCAGCCCGTTTGATTCGTGTTTCTTTATCGGCTTCGGCTGTTGCGATATCCGCATCCCTTTTTACCTGAGCTATTCTCGGTTTACCAAGCGATTCCAAATAACCATTTTTATCACGCACATCTTTAATTGTAAAAGAAACGATAACCAATCCCATTTTCGCTAAATCCTGCGAGGCAACCCTTTGTACTTCCTGTGAAAATTTTTCGCGGTTTTTGTAGATTTCCTCAACTGTCATCGAACCAAGAATGGAGCGTAAATGCCCCTCCAGTACTTCTCTTGCTTCCTGTTCACGGTCATCCTTCGTTTTCCCTAAAAATTGTTCCGCAGCTGTTGCAATTTCAGAAATGGTATTACCTATTTTAATAATGGATACACCATCTGCCATTACCGGAACACCCTGTTCCGTGTATACTTCCGGTGTTGAAACCTCTAATTTACTTGATAATAAGCTCAATGGCTCAGCTTGCTGAAATACTGGAAGAACGAAGGTCCCTCCTCCTCGTACAATTTTGATTCGATTACCTGATTCATCAACATGTACATTTTTACTGCCTAAGTAACTGCCTGTGACAATCAATGCTTCATCAGGTCCAGCTGTTCTATATTTTGTAACAAAAACTCCTATAAGGGCTAATATAATAAATACCACTGCCCCAATAATACCGTAGATTAATGTCATACTACTCCCACTCTCCTATCCCAGTTCATTTAATTCTTCATGTGGACTGACATGCAGAACACCATTTTGGATATCAATGATTAATACCTTTGTCTCAGATGGTATCGCTTCTTGGTCAAAACTTACGGCCGGCTTCGAAAACGTTCCGCTTTTACTTGTTATTAATACTTCACCGTACCCGTTAACAGGTACTGATGTTATCACTTTTCCCAACCGTCCCTTTAGTTCATCCTCTGTAATCGTTAAAGATTCATGAGCGAGAGACAAGGGCACTAAAACGAATAGATTAATAATAGAGACAAGTATAAAAGCGATTGCGAAGGAAATTAAAAAAATGGGAAGTGCCCGCAATGAGGTTAAAGAAACAAGCACATACCCTGATCCGCTTGCAATGGTCAAAAAGCTTAGAATAAGGGTTGGGTTTAAAAAATCAGGGAGATCTAATCCGGCAAACAGATCATTAAATAATATAAAGAAAAACGTAAGGATACCGGATATAATCAGTGAATATAAGAAAAAGTCAGCTAATTCCACCCCTAAAAATTCCATACTAATCAACCCTTTATCAGTTATTTTCCGCTATTCAATGAATCCTTTAATCTTTGTAATTCTGATTTAACTAATTTTTCGGTTTCCATCTTTTTAAACTCATTATCAATTTCAAGGTGATTACTTTTAAGCTCTTTACTGACTTCCGCTTCTGCTTCATATTCCATAACTTTTTGTTCCATTCGTTCGAATCCAGCTTTCGCCGAATTTCGATTTTCTGTATGGAAAGAACGATTTACTGAAGTTTGTACTTTAGCAGAAAGCGCTCTTGCCTTTAATGTATCTCTGCGCATCACAAGTTCCTGATAATCAGCTTTCATTTCTCGCAGTCGATTTTGCAAATCCTTGACATTTTGTTTAGCCTGTTCATGCAAATTCTCCAATGAGGCAAGCTCAGTCCCGAGCTGAAGTTTGTTTTCTAAAGCTTGTTTTGCAAGCGTCTCTTTACCAGCTTGAATGGCTTCCATTGCCTGAGTATTACGTTTTTCAATCAGTAATTTTAAATCGGTGATTTTTCTGTGGGTTAATTTCTCCTCAGCCATGACCTTTGCAGTTGTCTTCTCTGCTTCTTCAATTTCATGATTCATTTCTCTTAGGTATTGATCGGCCATTTTTATGGGATCTTCTGCTTTTTCAATGAGTGCATATAATTCTGAACTGACCACCGTCTTCATTCGCTTAAAAAACTCAAACATCTTATCAACCTCCCAGGATAATCTTACCATTTTATACGATTGAATATCACTGAAAGTTTCAATTATTTTAAAATATTATAATAATTTACAAAATATTTATAAGTGAAATACGATGGTTATTCACACCAGGAATAATCTAATCATGCTTATTGCTCAATCTTTTACTCAACAATAACCTTTATAGTAAGCTTAAAAAATAACGCCATAGTTATTCTGAAAGGAGATTTTCAGTGAATATAGAAAAACCAGAATCAATCGATGCAATTATAAGTGACTTGAATAATGAAATAAGCTACTCATTATCTACTCTTTCACCGTTTAAAAAATCACCTGAAGAGTTGAAAGCGGCTACCCAATTGGCAAAATTAAGAGATTCAGATATAATGGCCATTTCGTCAATGGCTCGTATATTGATTTCTCAAAACCAACACCTAACAGATCAACAAATAGCATCCAAACTAATAAAAGAACTATCCAATTCTCATCCGAATCGTTTCATCAAAAAAATATGCAAAAAGATGGCAAAGCAAAAGTGGAGTGAAAAACATGAGACAGAATGACATTCATCATTTATGGGACAAAATTAAGCCAATCACATCAGACCCCATTATCCAACAACAATTCTGGAACATTCTAGTCAAACTAATTGAAAACGAACGAAATCTTCAAAATCAACTCCCAAAACAGAAGGAAGAAGTGTAAAAAAAGGTTTCCAGAAAACCTGGAAACCTTCTAAATATCTATTTCTTTTCTTGCACCCGGATTGTGTACGGTGACAAAGAAGCAGAACCTTGAGCATCTTTTAATTTTATATAATAGGTACCTTTTTTAAGACTGATATTTAAAACTTCTGTATCATTTTCAGCATATCGGTCAGAGCCGGCGATTTTTTTGCCATTTTGATAAACCTCAAAGGCTCCATCCAATTCCCTGCCGCCACTTAAAGTGATTTGACCGCTGAAAGCTTTATCCACTTTAAGCTTGTACCAGTCTTCATCATTTTTCTTTGTATTAAATGCGTTAAATCGGCCTGTTTTCTCCCATTTTCCCTTCGATTTCTTAAAGCTGATTGGTTTTGATGGTTTATTTTTCTTAATAACAGTCCCGGCATCTTCATCTTTGTGATTCACTTGACTGAGCTTAAACGTATATTGTGTTAAAGAGAATGGTAAAAATTCGCCATCACCCATAATCGCTATAAAATACGCTTTACCCTTTTGGAAATAATGTGAGCCATATGCACCTGCAGGATCATAATAGGAATCTATATATTTAATCGTATCTAAATCTGCATCATCTACATTCTTGTTATTATTTTTATCTTCCATTACGGCAATATACGAATAAACATCACCTTTAACTAGTGCAGGGAGTCCTGATGTGCTTGGTTTATTATTATCCACCGTTAATGCATAGTTACCTGATGTTTTAGCTGTGTATCGATAAAGATCCATATCGGCATATTTTGCGTAGTCGCCTTTAACAGTCGTAGCAGGAAGAGTCTTTACGTTTTTCATAGAATCGTTGTTCTCGTATTTATCAGCAGGCTTACCTACTAATCTTGATTCAAAGAAATATTTATCCGTAGAATAGGATTCAGACATCCAATCCATCTCAACCTTCATATAATACGTTTTCCCAGCTTCAAGTGAGGCATAAAAAGTATTAAGCTTTGCTCCCGTATACCAATCATAATTTTCTGCAACTGTCTCAAGTACACGGATCGTATTACCGTTTTCCCCTTCATATTCCACAGCCTGGTAAATGGAGAAGAAATGTTTAGCTGTACCTAAATCAAAAGCATGGATTCCTGCTGATGTTACATTGACTTTATACCAATCTTCCTCATAACGTGACTGTAAATAACCTGATTTTTCACTTGTTAATTTATATGAGAGGGCCATTTCATCCAGCATTTCAATTACAGAATCGTCTCCCTCTTCTTCTTCCCAGTATTCTTCATCATCACCAATATATTCTCCTTCTTCGTCATACCCTTCACGATCATATATGGAATGAATTCCATCCTCATCCTCTGGCATTTTGACCAGGCTGGCTTTGAAAGTATAAGGATCAGCGTTTTGGCGAATTGCACCAGTTATCTTGGTAGCCGATGTTTCAAATCCTTCCGAGAAGATATAATAGTCAGTAAAGCTTTCGGAATATCCCTCATATTTGTTAGATATTTTTATAGTATAGGTAGTTTTAGGCTCAGCAGTGAAGACATCCTGTTCACTTTCACCGATGGTACCGCTGTTAATTTCACGTTCAAGGATATTTACATGCGTTGGTCCATCTTCTTGGTTACCATCCTCTACGTCTTCAGCTGCTTCCTTATTAATTTCCACAGTTTCCGTAATCTTCTCGTCATCCTCAATCTCTTCTTCATCTCTAATGTCTGTCAGTGCATAGACAAATATGCTGACGTCTGCACCAGGTGTACCATTTACAGAAAGCTTAATGTTTTCCTCTTTTTCACCAGTTGTAAATTGAAAATAATCATCATCTCCATTTTCGCCAACAAGATGCATTTTTTTACCTGTTGTATCATAGGACAATTTAGGTATTATAATCGGGTTTTCTTTACCGGATTCATCTTTTGAAACAGTTACTTTTTTGAATACTAATTCATATTCAGATAATTTGCTTCCGGCGACATCGTAATTTCCGCTAATATCTTTTACACCAATGGTCAAAGTACCATCGTATGGTGCTTTAAAGTAATAGCCCTCTGTTTTACCCTCACTGACATCATCGATTTTTTTCGTGCTTGATTTATCTTTTCCATACATATTTACGAGTAATTGGGAATCAAATACTTTAGAGCCTTTTAAATTAATTTGATATGTTTCACCTTTTTTTACGGTATGCTTGATCCAGTGCTGCTCCAATGGTTTCATAAATGTTTTTTTCACCGTATAGCTGTTGCCAACCGTTTTAGCATTTTTCATAATCGTATCCTTATTCCACACGGCAGCAGTTAAGGATGGAATTTTTTTAATATCAAAGCTTAGAGCAGAGGATGGATTGACTAGTCCATATCCATATTTCTTATCGTAGCCCTTCGTACTTAAATCACTAGCTGTTTTCTTTAAAATGTATTCTACCTGTTCCGGTTTTAATTTTGGATATTTAGATAACAGCAAGGAAACCGTTCCAGTCACCATCGGAGCTGCCATCGATGTGCCGCTCAATGAAGCAAAAGTCGACTTTTTCTCATAATCATAGATTGGTGCATAAATATTATCCCCAGGTGCTACTATATCTGTCGAAACACCATAGGATGACCAGGATGTCAGTGTTTTGCTTTTATTTACAGCTCCGACACTAATGACTCCTTCATAGGCAGCAGGGTAACTTTTCATATCAGCTCCTTCATTACCAGCCGCAGCAACAATCACAATTCCAGCCGCTTTCGCTTTTTTGATTGCGGCTTCAAGAACTGGTGAACTGAATGGGCCGCCTAAGCTCAAATTGATTACCTTCGCTTTCTTTTTAATTGCATATAAAACACCTTCTGCGATATTGTAATCGTACGCACCCATTTCTCTATTAAATACATCAATAGATAAAACCGAAGCATTTGGATTGATGCCATAACCGCCAATTCCATTATTCTTCTCAGCTGCAATTATGCCGGCTACATGTGTTCCATGATACTCAGGCAATGATGCGTTAACTGGATTATGGATATTATAGCTTGATACAATTTTGTTTTTTAATTCAGGGTGATTTTTATCAATTCCCGTATCAATCACAGCCACCAATACTTTATTTTTCCCTGCTTTTTTCTGTGCCGCAGGTAAGTTTAACAACTTGTTATAATATTGTTGACTGATCTTAGGATCGGTTTTGACAGAAGAAGTTTTATACTTAACGCTCGGCGCAATCGATGTGACCGAATTAGACTTACTTAATTCCGTATAAGCTTGTTTAGCTGCGGATGCTGTTTTGAATTTAACAACTGAATAACCAAGATTCCCGCCAGCCTTTACCACTTTACCCTTATATTTGGTCAGAGTTTTCTTAGATAACGGTCCACTATGCTCAATAACCAAGGTGTCTGCCTGAATATATTCGTCATATTTCTTCGTTGTTGGTTTGTCCATTTTTTCGGAACTGCGGATTTCATCTCCCTTTTGGTTTATTGAACTCACCTTTGCCGCAGCAAATACCCCACTTGTGCCCGATGTTAGAAGTAAAGCGGCAGTAGCTATGACAGTTACTAATTTTTTCATTCTTTCTCCCCTTTTTGTCTTCACTGATTTTTAAATTGAAGACTATTACCAATTCGTTACATTTATGCAAAAAACCTGCTGTTAATTATGAAAAAGATTCGACATAATTCTTTCTCAGCTACTTTGAAATCGACAAAAAACTGTTCAGCATTTATGCCAAACAGTGAGTTATGATTTTCATGGATATCTTTAATTAAAAACATCATATGTTTTTATGCGATGCTGCGGATTCCAAGTAACTTCTTCTACAGAATCCTCATATAACACGGAGTCCTCACAGGAACAGGATTCTCTATAAGAAGATTCTCTTTGATAAGATGATTGCACTTCATAGGAAGAAGATGAATCCTCTGCGCTTTGCTCCTTACTATCTTTACCATCCTCATTATCTTTTTCAGCTTTAAATGACCCTTTTGCTCCTAAGCTAATACTCTTAATATGAAAGGGATGGATACGGAATGCTTCTTCATTGTTGACAATTGTAAAAAATCCGTCGCTTTCCTCTAATAATACACCTTCTAACGCTTCTGGACCTGTTCTATTAACAGATACCCATTTATGCTTAAATGTTTGAATGAACTCGAAGAAGGAGTCTGATTCAAACAGAACACCATCGGTTAAATTCCATGGATGGACTGGACTGGAACTTTTGTGATAATCATACCTTGAATATCCTCTGAGGCTTTTATTGCTGTTCCCCTTATTTTCATCTACTGATGTTAAAATGGTCTTTATTAATTTCACGTGTTCTAAATTATAATAGATTAGCCCATCCTCTTCATGTAAGATAACTAACATGGATGAGTTAACATTCAACAATTTACCAACTCTTGATTCTGGTCCCTGATTAATCTGAATGCTTTGATACTTGAATTCACTTAACAGGTCTGTAAATGTTTCAGATTCAGCACATTCAAACTCCTCATCTGTTTTCTCAACTTGGCCGGATGAACTCTCTTTAATATTGTGTGTAACACTGTGAATATGACTGGTGGCAAAATATAATACTTCCTGATTAACCAAAAGTGCAACATAATCCGTCTTTGCTTTTAATAATATACCTTCTTTTGAGTTCGGACCTCCTCTATTAATTTTAACTTTTTCTCCTATTAGAGAGAATAATGGAGATAAAGGAGCTGTCTCTTCTATAAATGTTAGTGTTTGTTCTTCTGTATTCCTGTCAGTAATTTTTTTATGGGAGAGGTATTTTTTTCGCCTTCTTGCCATTTCTGCTTCCTCCTCTGTGCTTTTCCACATAGATATTTATACTACAGTGTACGTACACTACTAATATTCGTACTAAACGAAAAGCCTATTTAGAAGAAATTCAACTCTTGCCTAACCCAGCCGCCCATTTTTCCAAATCCTCATTTAAAAATTTATTTCGTTTGGTTATGAAAGAGAGGATAAAATCAGACTCTTTCTCAAGTCGATCCTGCCGTCCTTTAAGATAGGGATCATCCAAAATATATGGGCGAAGCCGATTAAAATGGTTATTTATAATCGGGCTCATATATTCAGGAGTAAAGATTTCATTCAATATATCTCTCAATATATCGATATACATGTTCTGATAATAGGGCAAATCTAATAATCTTGCACTAAGTGTATTGAAACCCTGGCATCTAACATAATCATAAGGCATTTCTTTACCATTAATATCTCTTCCCCATGTTGCATCGAAATCCCATGGCATAATTTCAAGTAAACCTGTTTCGCTATTTAAATATAAGGAATAGTTATGAACAAAACCATCGAAATTTTGTGTACATACGACACCAGCAAGCCACTGCAAGTACTTTTTTATATCCAAGTACTTCTCAATTTCCTTTTTAAACTCGTTCCGTTCTGTAGTATTCGTGATATAAATGAGTTCCTCCAGTTTCTTCCCATCTCCTTTTGGACCACATTTTTGTTCATAGCCCTGTATTAATGTTTTTTTTGGCCCTTCTTCAAATGAACCAATCAATGAAAAATTGGCATCATCATCTACTGCATAAAAAATACTGCCTGCTGGTTTATTTTTAGTTTGTAAAAACAATTCATCCACTGAATCGAGCTGTAAATAAACCCCCTCATTCCTCCCATTCAATTTTAAAATGACATGATTGGCTGAAGGGGCCATTACACCAATATCGCGAAAAAAATCTAAAGATAGTTTATTCCGTATCATGGACGGGTCTTTATATTCCGCATTTAGATGGAATTCTTTCGCTCCACTTAGTTTCTTAGGGCTAATATATTTTATAAAGTACGACTTCTTTTTCGATTTTCTAATATGGGATCCCCGATAATTTGCATGTATATGAAACCGTTTATTTCCCACTTTCAATTTCCCATTTACTGGTTCGTCATTCCAAATATCCGATTTCAAATCCAATAAATCATGCGGATGTATAAAAAGTTCAATAACTGGAAGCTCCTTTACACTCATCAAATATCACCTCATCATCTTTTCTATTACATGTCTATGTCATAGAAATAGAGAGGGAACTGATGTAATTCGTCTATTTTTAAATAATTACACGTTTGTCCAAAGCAAATAATCTTCTTTAGCGTAATCTGTTAAGGTAAGAAGTTTATGAAGTAAGTAATAGGAGGCTGTTTTATGAAGAAATACACTGAAGATCAAATTAGGAAAGCGGTTGAGGATGTAAAAGGACATCAAATGGATGGATTTTTGTACCAAGAGCCGACTTCCGAACGTTCTCGTGGTCGTTCTGGCTCTCGCAACAGAGGAGGTAATCGTTCTCGTTCACGTAACAAAAACCGCTCCCACAACAAAAGCCGTTCTCGCAACAATAATCGTTCTCGCTCTTGCCGTTCCCGTAACAATAAGCAATCACGTTCTTGCCGTTCCCGCAACAATAAGCAATCACGTTCTTGCCGTTCTCGCAACAATAAACAATCACGTTCTTGCCGTTCTCGCAACAATAAGCAATCACGTTCTTGTCGTTCCCGCAACAATAATCGTTCTCGCTCTTGCCAATCCCGCAGCAATAATCGTTCCCGTTCTTGCCGTTCCCGTAAGAATAATCGTTCCCGCTCTTGCCGTTCCCGCAGCAATAATCGCTCCCGTCGCAGAAGAAGCGTGCGCACAGAAGATGTGTTTAATCCATCAAGACAAACTAGATATTGGGACGAAGGTAATATGTATCTTTTGCATCAGAAAAAATAAGCAATACTGTAGAAAGTGCAGCATCTTAAATGATGACTGCACTTCTTTTATTCTATCAACCTGTTCTCCGGTTTAATCCTCGCTCAATCTTTTTCCGGTCCACATCTTCCACCCAATCCTTATGTTGTTCATATAGCGGGCGCAGTCGTTCAGCGCTTAGCGCAATAACTTCACATCCACGGTCATCATAGACAAAGAAAATAAGGTCTTTAGTGATATTCACGAAGAAGACATCCGGATAATGAATCATGTCCGCTCCGAATCTTGGCTTTAGAGGAAAATCTTCGTGAGTGGCTGCTTTTAATAATTCAGTTATGCGTATATCCTTTGTTTTACACAATAAGGAAAATTGCTGCATTTCATATTCTTCTTCATCGAACTCAAAAGGATATGGATATGTCCTCACCTGAATATGATTTAAAGAATTTCTATACTTTAGAAAAGGTTTATATACTTTCAACTTTCTTGTATGCTTTACACTAGTTTTATTCGTGTACACATTCGTTACAAGGAATACGTCATCATTTTGTTCAAATAACTGATTAAAAATCGTATCAAGTTGCTTATACACAAGCCTGAATCTATCACAATTTAGTTCACCGTTTATTTTGAACTGATAATTATCACCACCGAGCGTAAAGTGGATTCCTATATCCCATTGATGATATATACTTGGTATTAATTCGATAGATGGAAATTTCCCATTCAGATAGTCTTTTACCCTCATTGTTCTATTCTCTCTTTCATTATTGATAGAGTACCACTGACTGACCTTGCTAATTAAATAGGGTTAATAATATATTTGCTCTCTTATGCCAGAGAAATTTTTACGCATCTATTACTTCGGTCCCTTTTACATATTGAGAAGGTGTCATAGATGTAATCCGTTTAAATATTCTACTGAAGTAATTTACATCATTAAAACCAACTAGGTAAGCAACATCTGTGATTGACATATTTCCATTTAATAAATATAATTTGGCCGCCTCTATTCTTTTTAAATTGATGAAATCGGTGATACTCTGGCCTGTCTCCATTTTAAATTTTTTTGATAAATGTGATGGATTCACATGAATAGACTCTGCTATTTCATTAAGCATCAAAGGGCTTTCCAAATTGAAATTAATATATTGCACAGCATTTTTGACGATAGGACTAAACTTACGTGTGGAGAACTCATTAACCAGTTCACAATAGGCATCAAGCATATTCCTAATAAGCTTGTGTAAATATGGTAGATTATCTGCTTTTTCAATCAGGATAGCATATTTTTCTGATACATCATGTAAATAAACCGGATGAACTCCACCTTTTTCAGCAGCAATTCTAAATAACGTATTCTGAACAAATGTTAGGTTTTTAGACGATCGAATTGGATTTTCCGGAACTCTATTTTTAAGATGTACATCAGTTAAACCCGTTAATTGCTTTAATGCTCCTTCCTTATCCCCTCTTGCAATGGCGTCTATAATTCTTTTTTCTATTTTATAACGGTGTTCAATGATCTTTTCACGATCCTCTTCTTCATGCTGAATAGGTTTTACTGGATTATTTTGTTTATTAATAGTCGGTGTAACCAGCTGTGATGACGAAATATAGTCGTGAGGACACAAATTTACTAATAACTCTCCGATACTTCTTATTTCTTCATCACTTAGGATTGATAAAGTCTCGTAGAAATCTTGATATTGCTTTCTGTCACTAATGGGTAAACTTTGAGAGGAGATAATTTGGCTGATAAATAAATCTGAAGGTAAATCAGACAAAAAAGGGCCAACCATCACTGTGCCTGCATATTGATCATCTTTCCAGATTCCAGCAAAAATACATTCCAATTTAGCCGAATTAATATAATGTAAATATTCATTTTTTTTGCTTGCCTTTAACAATTCCGTGATTGATTTATTTTCCTCTTCGTTATTTGCCAATCCACTTGGTATCTGGTGTTTAGCCATTAGGATAATTTTATTTCCATCCAGGTCAAGCAGTTTTACATCCAATTTAACAATTGAACTGACCAGATTACATAGCTGAGCGTATACTTTTATCTGTTCCTGATTCAATCTAATCATCCTTTAAAATTCACTTTTTTATTTTCATTATACAATGAAAACGCCATCATGAACTAAAAATAATACTAAAAAAACAAAAATTGTACGATATTTTTCTAAAATTAATACCTATAATGAAATTAATTCAGTAAACACTATATATGAAGACAATCTGTTCTTATATCCTGATTGTTTACTGAATTAATTTATAAACAGGGAGTTCAATACATGAGAAAAGTAATTAATCTGAATGACGCATGGAAATTCATTAAAGAAAACGTACAAGATGCAATGAACCAAGTTTATGATGATGCTAATTGGGAGTCTGTAAATGTCCCTCATACGTGGAATGCGATTGATGGTGCAAATGGATTTGATTTTTATAAAGGAGCATGCTGGTACAGAAAAGAATTTACTGTAGATACTGTAAATGCCGGCAATAAAGTATATATCGAATTTAATGGAAGCAATAGCATAACAGATGTTTATGTTAATGGACAACACCTTGGCCAGCATCGCGGCGGTTATTCTATTTTCAGATTCGATATTACAGATGTTGTTACTTTTGGAGGCAAAAACACGCTTGCGGTGAAAGTCGACAATACAGTTGTTGAAGATGTATATCCTCAAATGGCTGACTTCACTTTCTTTGGCGGAATTTACCGTGATGTTAATTTAGTTATTGCTAGCCATGTTCACTTTGATTTAATGGATCATGGTTCTCAAGGGGTTTATATCGTTCAAGACGAAGTAACGAAGGAACAAGCGTCCATTACCCTTAAAACTAGACTTACAAATGATCATGAAGAAGAGAAAAAAGTTCGTTTATGGGCTGATATGCTTGATGCTGAAGGTAAGACAGCTGCTTATGGAGCAAAAGAGGTTGTTCTTCCAGCAGGACAAACTACTGTTGTTGAATTGCCAATCAAAATCGAAAACCCAATCCTTTGGAATGGCCGTAAAAATGCCTATATGTATGAAGCTAACCTATCTTTAACAAGCTATAATGATGTAATTGATGAACTTTCCATTCCATTTGGGGTCCGTTACTTTAAAGTGGATCCTGAAAAAGGCTTCTTCTTAAATGGAGAACACCTTCGTCTTAATGGGGTTTCCCGTCACCAGGACCGTAAAGATATGGGCTGGGCTATCACTAAAAAAGAGCACAAAGAAGATATGGAATTCATCAAAGAAGTTGGCGCTACTTCCATTCGTCTTGCCCACTACCAACACGATCAATATTTCTATGATTTATGCGACCGGGAAGGTATGGTTGTTTGGGCTGAGATTCCGTTTATCTCTATCATGTCCAAGACTGAGCTTGAGGGTATAAATGCTAAACAGCAAATGGTTGAGTTAATCCGACAAAATTACAACCACCCTTCCATTATATTCTGGGGTGTTCAAAACGAGATTCAAATTGGCGGTAACAGACCAGAAGTCAGAAAAGTTGTTAAGGAACTTAATGAGTTAACAAAAAAAGAAGATCCAACACGTTTAACTACACAGGCCAACGTTATGTTTGTTCCTGACACAGATGAATACAACTATATCACGGACACGGTTGGTTACAATAAATATTACGGATGGTATCAAGGTAAGGCAGAAGATTTTGCCGAGTGGATTGATGGTTATCATGCAACGAACCCACAAGTTAGCCTTGGTATCTCTGAGTACGGTGCAGAGGGTATTATCCAGTACCATACAAACGATCCAAAAGTAAAAGATTACACAGAGGAATATCATACTTTATACCATGAAACAGTATGGAATATCTTCGCTGATCGTCCTTTCCTTTGGTCAACATATGTTTGGAATATGTTTGACTTCGGTGCCAATATCCGTGACGAAGGCGGCGTAAAAGGACGAAATAATAAAGGCCTAATGAC